>DATMJX010000247.1:0-22043 GCA_035553715.1 Methylibium sp. | reverse complement strand
CCGAAGAGGCGCCGCCGGCCATCGACGAGGCGGAACTGAAGAAGCGCGAAGAGGAGGCGAGCCGCCAGGCCGAGTTGCTGCGTCGCCAGGAAGAAGATCTGGCCGAGAAGCGCCGCCAGCGCGAGGCCCAGGAGGCCGCCGAGCGCGCCGCCGCCGAGGAGCGGCAGCGCATCGCCGCCGAGCAGGCCGCGGCCGCACTCGCCGCGGCTGCCGCTGCGGCAGAGGCGAAGTCCGCCGAGGCCAAGTCGGCGCAGAGCGTTCCCGCCGAGGTCAAGCCTGCCGAGGCCAAGCCCGCCGTGGTGAAGCCGGCCGAAGCGGTCGAGCCGCCCAAGCCGGCAGTGCGCGTCGTCAAGGCCGCCGACATCGAGGCCGAGGAAAAGCAGAAGGCACTCGACCTCGAGAGGCGGCGCAAGGCCGCCGAGGCCGAGGCCGCCGCCATCCGCGCGATGATGAACGCGCCCAAGCGCGTGCTGGTCGCGAAGAAGCCCGAGGAGCCCAAGCCGGCCGACGGCATCAAGGGCACGATCCACAAGCCGACGGCCAAGCCGGGCACGACGACGGCCGCCACGGCGGCCCCGGGCGCGGCCAAGCCGGGCGACAAGAAGTCGATCAAGTCCGAGAAGCTGTCGTCGAGCTGGGCCGACGATGCGGCCAAGAAGCGGGCTGCTCTCAAGGGTCGCACCGACTCGGGCGCGCGCGGTGGCTGGAAGGCCCCGCGCGGCGGACGCCGTGGCGATCGTGGCGACGGTGCGCCGCCGCCGATGCAGGTCGAGGCGCAGATCTACGAAGTGCACGTGCCGGAGACGATCAGCGTTGCAGATCTCGCGCACAAGATGAGCGTCAAGGCTTCCGAGGTCATCAAGCAGCTGATGAAGCTCGGCCAGATGGTCACGATCAACCAGCAGCTGGACCAGGAGACCGCGATGATCCTGGTCGAGGAGATGGGCCATAAGGCCTTCGCCGCCAAGCTGGACGACCCGGACGCCTTCCTCGAGGAAGAGCACGCGACGACCGAGGCCGAGCTCAAGCCGCGCGCGCCGGTCGTCACCGTGATGGGCCACGTCGACCACGGCAAGACCTCGCTTCTCGACTACATCCGCCGCAGCCGCGTGGCCGCGGGCGAGGCCGGCGGCATCACGCAGCACATCGGCGCCTACCACGTCGAGACGCCGCGCGGCATGATCACCTTCCTCGACACCCCCGGCCACGAGGCCTTCACGCAGATGCGCGCGCGCGGCGCCAAGGCCACCGACCTGGTGATCCTGGTCGTGGCCGCCGACGACGGTGTGATGCCGCAGACCAAGGAGGCCATCGCCCACGCGAAGGCCGCCGAGGTGCCGCTGATCGTCGCGATCAACAAGATCGACAAGCCCGGCCACAACCTTGAGCGCGTGCGCAGCGAGCTGATCGCCGAGCAGGTCGTCCCCGAGGACTTCGGCGGCGATTCGCCGTTCGTGCCGGTGTCGGCCAAGACCGGCCAGGGCATCGACGAGCTGCTCGAGCAGGTGCTGCTGCAGGCCGAGGTGCTGGAGCTCAAGGCGCCGGTCGACGCGCCGGCCAAGGGCCTGGTCATCGAAGCCCAGCTCGACAAGGGCCGTGGCCCGGTCGCCACCGTGCTGGTGCAGAGCGGCACGCTCAAGCGCGGTGACGTCGTGCTGGCCGGCGCCACCTACGGCCGCGTGCGCGCGATGCTCGACGAGGACGGCAAGCCCGCCACCGAAGCCGGCCCGGCGATCCCGGTCGAGATCCAGGGCCTGACCGAGGTGCCGCAGGCCGGCGACGAGTTCATGGTGCTGGCCGACGAGCGGCGTGCGCGCGAGATCGCGACCTTCCGCTCGGGCAAGTACCGCGACGTCAAGCTCGCCAAGCAGCAGGCCGCCAAGCTCGAGAACATGTTCGAGAACATGGGCGAGGGCCAGGCGCAGACCCTGCCGCTGATCATCAAGGCCGACGTGCAGGGCTCGCAGGAGGCGCTGGCCGCCTCGCTGCTCAAGCTCAGCACGCCCGAGGTCAAGGTCCAGATCGTCCATGCCGCGGTGGGTGGCATCAGCGAGAGCGACGTGAACCTCGCGATCGCGTCGAAGGCCGTGATCATCGGCTTCAACGTGCGGGCCGATGCCGGCGCGCGCAAGCTGGCCGAAGGAAACGCGGTCGACCTGCGCTACTACAACATCATTTACGACGCGGTCGACGAGATCAAGGCGGCGATGGGCGGCATGCTGGCGCCTGAGCAGAAGGAGGAGCTGCTCGGTACCGCCGAGATCCGGCTCGTCTTCGTGGCCTCGAAGATCGGCACGGTGGCCGGCTCGATGGTCACCTCGGGCCTGGTGCGCCGCGGCGCACGCTTCCGCCTGCTGCGCGACAACGTGGTGGTCTACACCGGCGAGGTCGAGTCGGTGCGGCGCCTCAAGGACGACGTGCGCGAGGTCAAGGAAGGCTTCGAGTGCGGCATCAAGCTTAAGAATTACAACGAGATCAAGGAAGGCGACCAACTCGAGTTCTTCGAGATCAAGGAAGTCGCACGAACTCTCTAAAGCGGAGTTCGCCCTGGTTGCAAACCCCGCCCTCGAAAGATGGCGGGGTTTGTCGTTGAGGAGTCCCGGACCATGAAACACAAGCGCGCCATCCCCAACCGCAGCTTCCGTGTCGCCGACCAGATCCAGCGCGATGTGGCGGAGCTCATCCGCGAGTTGAAGGACCCGCGCATCGGCATGGTCACGGTGCAGGCGGTCGAGGTCACGCCGGACTACGCGCACGCCAAGGTGTTCTTCTCGGTGCTGATGGGCGACCCCGCCGAGTGCCAGGCGGCGCTCAACGAGGCCGCCGGCTGGCTGCGCAACGGCCTGTTCAAGCGCCTGCAGATCCACACAGTGCCGACGCTGCACTTCCAGTTCGACCGCACCACCGAGCGGGCGGCCGACCTCAATGCGCTGATCAACCAGGCGAACGCGACGCGCGCCAAGGATGCCGAGGACTGAGATGCGTTCCGGCCGCGCCTTCGACAACCGCACGCCGGCCAGCGGCCGCGCGGCCGCACCGCGGCTGCCGCGCCGCGCGCTGCACGGCGTGCTGCTGCTCGACAAGCCGATCGGCTGGTCGAGCAACGACGCGCTGCAGAAGGTCAAGGGCCTGTTGCGCGCCGAGAAGGGCGGCCACACCGGCACGCTGGACCCGCTGGCCACCGGCCTGCTGCCGCTGTGCTTCGGCGCCGCGACCAAGTTCTCGCAGGCCAGCCTGGAGGCCGACAAGACCTACCGCGCGACGCTCAAGCTCGGCGTCACCCGCGTCGGCGGCGACCTCGAAGGCGAGGTGCTCGCGACGCGGCCGCTCGCCTTCGACGCCGCGGCGCTGCAGGCGGCCTGCGCAGCGCTGTCCGGCGAGATCGCGCAGATGCCCCCGATGCATTCCGCGCTGAAGCACGAGGGCAAGGCGCTGTATGACTATGCCCGCGCCGGCGTCGAGGTCGAGCGCGCGCCGCGCCGCGTCACCGTTCACCGCCTCGACATCCTGCGCTGGCAGCAGGACGAGCTCGAGATCGAGGTCTGCGTCAGCAAGGGCACCTACATCCGCACGCTGGCCGAGGACCTGGGCGAGCGGCTCGGTTGCGGCGCGCACCTGACGGCCCTGCGCCGCACCGCCAGCGGGTCGGTGAGCGTCGACGACGCCATCACGATCGAAGCGCTGGCGGCGCTCGAACCGGCCGCGCGCGAGGCGCGCCTGCTGCCACCGGACGTGCTGCTCGGCGGCTGGCCGGCGGTCCGGCTGGCGGCCGAGGAGGCCGGGCGTTTCCTCTCCGGCCTGCGCCGCCGCGTCGCCGAGCGCGACTGTGCCGCGGTGCGTGTCTATGGTCCCGAGCCGCGCGCCTTTCTCGGCAGCGCGCATGTCAAGGCCGGTGAGCTGATCCCTGGGCGGCTGCTGAGTCCGCCCGAAGTGCAGGCGCTGATCGGCGCCGCCGCAATGAACGAATCCAAGCAAGCGAGTACCCCATGAGCACCGACAAGACCGCCCGCCAGATCCGCAACGTGGCGATCATTGCCCACGTCGACCACGGCAAGACCACGATGGTCGACCAGCTGCTGCGCCAGAGCGGCACCTTCGCCGAGCACGAGAAGGTCGTCGACACCGTGATGGACAGCAATGCCATCGAGCGCGAGCGCGGCATCACCATCCTCGCGAAGAACTGCGCGGTGAGCTGGCAGGGCACCCACATCAACATCGTCGACACCCCCGGCCACGCCGACTTCGGCGGCGAGGTCGAGCGCGCGCTGTCGATGGTCGACGGCGTGCTGCTGCTGATCGATGCGCAGGAAGGCCCGATGCCGCAGACGCGCTTCGTCACCAAGAAGGCGCTGGCGCTGGGCCTCAAGCCCATCGTCGTCGTCAACAAGGTCGACAAGCCCGGCGCCAACTGCGACAAGGTCATCAACGCTGCCTTCGACCTGTTCGACAAGCTCGGCGCGAGCGACGAGCAGCTCGACTTCCCGGTGGTCTATGCCTCCGGCATCAACGGCTGGTCCTCGCTGGAGGAAGGCAAGCCGGGCGAGGCCTGGGGCACCGACATGTCGGCGCTGTTCGACACCATCCTCAAGCACGTGCCGGCGCACCGGGGCGATGCGAGTGCCCCGCTGCAGCTGCAGATCTCGGCGCTGGACTACAACAACTTCGTCGGCCGCATCGGCGTCGGCCGCGTCAACAGCGGCACGATCCGCCCCAGCATGGACGTGCTGGTGATGGAAGGCCCCGACGGCAGGCAGTTCAAGGGCCGCATCAACCAGGTGCTGACCTTCGAAGGGCTGGATCGCGTGCAGGTGGCGCAGGCCGGCCCGGGCGACATCGTGCTGGTCAACGGCATCGAGGACCTCGGCATCGGCGTCACCGTGACGGCGGTCGACGACCCGCGCCCGCTGCCGATGCTCAAGATCGACGAGCCGACGCTGACGATGAACTTCTGCGTCAACACCTCGCCGCTCGCCGGCCGGGAGGGCAAGTTCGTCACGAGCCGGCAGATCTGGGACCGGCTGCAAAAGGAGCTGCAGAGCAACGTCGCGCTGCGCGTCAAGGAGACCGACGAGGACGGCATCTTCGAGGTCTCGGGCCGTGGCGAGCTGCACCTGACCATCCTGATCGAGAACATGCGCCGCGAAGGCTACGAGCTCGCGGTCAGCAAGCCGCGCGTGGTCTTCCACGAGGTGAACGGCGAGCGCCACGAGCCGATCGAGCTGGTCACCGCCGACGTCGAGGAGCAGCACCAGGGCGGCGTGATGCAGGCGCTCGGCGAGCGCAAGGGCGAGCTGGTCAACATGGAGCCGGACGGCCGTGGCCGTGTGCGCCTCGAGTACCGCATCCCGGCGCGCGGGCTGATCGGCTTCTCCAACGAGTTCCTGAACCTGACGCGCGGCTCGGGCCTGATCAGCAACATCTTCGACGGCTACGAGCCCTACAAGGGCGAGATCGCGAGCCGCAAGAACGGCGTGCTGATCAGCATGGATGACGGCGAGATCTTCACCTATGCGCTGGGCAAGCTCGACGACCGCGGCCGCATGTTCGTGCGCGCCAACGACCCGGTCTACGAGGGCATGATCGTCGGTATCCACAGCCGCGACAACGACCTGGTCGTCAACGCCACGCGCACCAAGCAGCTGACCAACTTCCGCGTGTCCGGCAAGGAAGACGCGATCAAGGTCACGCCGCCGATCGACCTGACGCTCGAGTACGCGGTCGAGTTCATCGAGGACGACGAGCTGGCCGAGATCACGCCGAAGTCGATCCGCCTGCGCAAGCGCTTCCTGAAGGAGCACGAGCGCAAGCGCGCGAGCCGCGAGGCCGCGTGATCCTGCGCGGCGTGTCAGCCCTGCTGGCGCGCGCAGCGGCGAGCCTGTGAGCGCCGCGCAGTCGCACCGCCCCGGCAGGGGCGGCGTCCCGGGGCCGCGGCGGGACGCCACCGCGCTCCGGGTATCCTTGCAAGAGGTCGGTTTCCAGCCCGTTTCAACGTGACCACACCCAAGCTCTCCGATGAATCGGCCTGGCAGGATCAGGCCCGTGCGCAGATCGGCGACCTGTTCCGCCGTTCACCCCTGATCTACTGGACCGACCTGCTGCTGAGCGCGGGGGCGGCCTGGGCGCTGACGGCGGTCTACTTCGTCGCACCGGCATGGAGCGCGCTGCAGATCGTGGCCTTCGTGGCCGCCAGCGTCCTGTTCTTCCGCGCCGGCACCTTCATCCACGAGATCGTGCACATGCCGAGCGGTCAGATGGCGGCGTTCAAGCGGACCTGGAACCTGCTGCTGGGCGTGCCTTTCCTGATGCCCTGGATCCTGTACCGCAACCACATCGAGCATCACAACCACCGCCACTTCGGGACCCCGGCGGACGGGGAGTACCTGCCGCTGGCCGCGTCGCCGCGGATCGAGACCTTGAAGTACCTCGCCCAGGCGCCGTTGCTGCCGCTGTTCATGCTGCTGCGCTTCGGCGTGCTCGGTCCGCTGTCATGGCTGCATGCCGGGCTGCGCGAATGGGTGCTGACGCGTGCCTCGGCCGCGGTGTCCAACCCCTATTACAACAAGCGCTTCCCGCGGCGGGACGAGGCGCATCTGCGCGGGGTCGAGGCCTTGTGCTTCGTCTACCTCGTCGGGATCGCGGGGCTGCTGTGGCACGGCTCGATCAGCGCGGCACAGGTCTTCATGGGCTACCTGCTGCTGGCCTTCACGCTGGGACTGAACTGGGTTCGCAACCTCGCCGCGCACCGTTATGACAACCACGGCGAGCGCATGACGATGGCCGAGCAGGTCGAGGAGTCGATCAACATCACCGGTCAGACCTGGCTGACGGTGCTGATGTTTCCGGTCGGCCTGCGCTACCACGCCTTGCACCACATGTTCCCGGCGCTGCCCTACCACCACCTGGGCGAGGCACATCGGCGCCTGATGCAGTCGCTGCCGCCCGATGCGCCGTACCGGGCCTGCAGCCGCAGCAGCTTCTTCGCCGCCGTGCGCGAGCTGTGGCAGTCGGCGCGCCAGACGCCGGCGGGCCAGTCGGCGATGCGTGCATGGTCGTCGGGCTCCGGTCACCCTTGAGCGCGCACACCGCGGCGCTGGCGTCGCCGGACGGGGGACGCCTGGCCCCGGCGATGCCGCCGCCCTGCCTGATCGTCAATCCGCGCAGCTTCAGCGCCGCGCGCGGTCTCGCCGCGCAGGCGACGGCGCTGGCGCTCGCGGAGGGGGCCGAGGTCGTGACGATCGACAGCCCGGCTGGCCTGCGCGCCACCGTCGAGGCCATCCTGGCGCGGCGCCAGCGCCAGGTCATGGTGCTGGGCGGGGACGGCACGGTCTGCGCCATCGTCGACCAGCTCTCGAAGCTGCCGCCAGGGGCCTGGGTGCCCGACCTGCTGGTCCTGCCGGGCGGTCGCACCAACCTGACGGCGGCCGACCTGCTCCCGGGGGAGGGCGCGCTGGCCGTCCTGAAGCGTGCGCTGCGGCTGTCGCGCGAGTCGGGCTGGGAGCGGGCGGTGGAGGAGCGCTGTGCGCTGCGCATCGAGCAGGCCCCGGCGCCACCGCGCCACGGTTTCTTCGTCGCCGGGGCGCTGATCGACGGCGTGATCCGGCAGTGCCATCGGCACCGCGTCGAGCGTCAGCGTGAGGGCCGGCCCAGCGCCCCGACGCCGCTCTACCTGCTGTGGCTCGGCCTGCGCGCGCTGGTCGGCCGCTCCGGCCTGCGCTGCCCGCCGCTGCGCATTGACGCCGGCCCCTGCGGCACGCAGCAGGGGGCCTGCCGCCTGCTGCTGGTGAGCACCCTGATGCACCGCGCGGGCCTCTTCAACCCCTATGCGCCGCGTGGCCAGGGCGAGGTGCGCGTGAGCGCCGTGAGCCGTGAGGCGCCGCGCTTCTGGCGCTCGCTGCCGCGCCTGCTGACCGGGCGGTATGCGGCGGCGATGGGGCCTGCCGCCGGCTATCTCAGCGGGCGCTGCGAGCGCCTCGAGATCAGCGGCCTGGCGGGCTACATGCTGGACGGCGAGCCGGTCGAGGCCGACCCGAGCCGGCCGGTCCTGATCACGGCAGGCCCCCGCCTGCGTTTCCTCAAGCCATGAACCGGACTGTTTCGGGCCCTCTCGCCGCCGGGCGCGGCGGTGCGCTGCCGATGATCGCGGCCTTCGTGCGGGCCTACCCGGGCCGCAGTGCCGCGGCGCTCGTCGCGGTCTTCGTCGCGGGCCTGGTGGACGGGCTGGGCATGTCGATGCTGCTGTCCATGCTGTCCTTCGCCACCCGCAGCGAATCGCACGAGCCGTCGATGCCCGAGCAGTTCGCCCTGCGGGTGGCCGAGTTCCTCGGGCTCCAGCCCAGCGCGCCGGTGCTGCTGGGGCTCGCGACCTCGCTGATCGCCTGCAAGGCCGTGCTCTCGCTGCTGGCGAACCGGCAGGTGGGCTACACGGTGGCCAACATCGCGACCGACCTGCGGCTGGCGGTGATCCGCTCGGTGATGGCGGCGCGCTGGGCCCATTACCTGCAGCAGTCCGTCGGGCGGCTCTCCAACGCCGTCTCCACCGAGGCGCAGCGCGCGTCCGAGGCCTTCCAGTACAGCGCCGAGACGGCGGCGATGCTGCTCAACGCCGTGATCTACCTGGGCATCGCGCTGTCGCTCTCGTGGCAGGCCGGCGCCGCGGCCATCCTCTCCGGCGCGGTGCTGCTGGCGGTGCTGCAGCGGCTGGTGCGCACGTCGCTGCAGGCCGGTCGCCAGCAGACCGCGCTGATGAAGTCCCTGCTGACGGCGATGAGCGGGCAGATGGCGGCGGCCAAGGCGCTCAAGGCGATGGCGCGCGAGGAGCATGTCGATGCGCTGCTGGCCGACCAGACCCGTGCCCTGCGACGCGCCCTGCGCCGGCAGGTGATCAGCAAGGAGGCGATGAGCGCCCTGCAGGAGCCGCTGCTGGCGATCCTGGTCGGCCTGGGCTTCTTCCTCAGCCTGTCGGTGCTGAAGATGCCGCTGGCCGAGGTGCTGGTGATGCTGTTCCTGCTCGCGCGCACGGTGAGCTACCTGTCGAAGGCGCAGCGCGCCTACCAGCAGGTGGTCGTGCGCGAGAGCGCCTACTGGTCGCTGATCGAGGGCATCGACGGCGCCCGGGGGCAGGTCGAGCCGCGCGGCGGTGCACGCTCGGTCGGGCTGGCCGAGGGCATCCGTTTCGAGGGGGTCGGTTTCGCCCACGGGCCCGGCCGCCCGGTCGTCGAGCAGGCCAGCTTCGACATCCCGGCCCAGCAGCTGACGGTGATCGTCGGCCCCTCGGGCGCCGGCAAGACCACGCTGCTGGACCTGGTGGTGGGGCTGCTGCAGCCGCAGGCCGGCCGCATCCTCGTCGACGGCGTGCCGCTCGACGCGCTCGATCTCGGCGCGTGGCGGCGCCAGGTCGGCTACGTGCCGCAGGAATCGGTGATGGTCGATGAATCGGTCGCCTACAACGTGACGCTCGGCGATGCCGGCATCGCCGAGGCGCAGATCCGCGCCGCGCTGCGCGCGGCCGACGCGCTCGACTTCGTCGAGGCCATGCCCGAGGGCCTGCAGGCGCGCGTCGGCGAGGGCGGCTCGCGGCTCTCCGGCGGCCAGCGCCAGCGCCTCGCGATCGCGCGGGCGCTGGTGCACGAGCCGCGCCTGCTGATCCTCGACGAGGCCACCAGCCATCTCGATCGCGACGCCCAGACCGCGGTGATCGAGACCGTCAAGCACCTCAAGGGCCGCCTGACGATCCTGGCCGTCGCGCACCAGGACCTGCTGATCCAGGCGGCCGATCGTGTCTACCGGCTGGCCGACGCGCAGGTCGACGCCGTGCCGCGCCCGACGGACGCCGTGGTGCAAGGCTGAATGAAGCTCGGCCTGTGGTTGCGGCGCACGCGGCGCCGCCTCATGTTCCTGGGCTTGCGCACCGTGCTGCGCGCCGTCGGTTTCGCGCGCGCGCGTGCGCTGGGCAGCGGCCTCGGGGCGCTGCAGTTCCAGCTGGCCTGGCGCGCGCGTCGGCGCCTGCAGCGCGAGGTGGCGCTGGTCCTCGGGCGCGCCCCTGGGGACCCGGCGGTGACGGCGCTGCTGCGCGAGGCCTACCGGGTGAACAACGGCGCCGTGCTCGAGATCATGGCGATGTTCGACCGTCGCCAGGACGAGGCCGAGCTCGTCGCCCGCTGCGAGCTCGACGGGCTCGAGCACCTGCGCGCCGCGCTGACCCAGGGGCGCGGTGCGATCCTGCTGGCCACCCACATGGGCAACGCGGCGCTGGCGGCGGTCCGGATCGCCCGGGCCGGCTGGCCGGTCAGCGTGGTCTACCGCGAGGCACGGATGATGTCGGCCGGTTTCCTGCAGACCGGCCTGGAGCACTACGGCATCCAGGGCATCCTGGCGAACGCCGGCATCCGCGCCTACGGGCAGATGCTCGCCGCGCTCAAGAAGGGCCGCGTCGTCTTCGTGATGCTCGACCAGGGCGTCAAGCGGGCCGAAGACGGGCTGGTGCAGCGTTTTCTCGGCAAGGACATGGCGATGCCCGCCGGCCCCGCCCAGCTGGCCCGCGCGGCGCGCGCGCCGGTGCTGCCGCTCGTCACGACGGCAACGACGCCGGTGTGGCGCTTCGCGATCGAGCCGCCGGTGGCGCTCGGCGGCGGCTCCCTCGAGGCCGATGTCGAGCTGTTGACCCGGCTGACCGAGCGGCAGGTGCTGCGGGCGCCGCAGCTGTGGAGCTGGCACCACCGGCGCTGGCGCATGCTGCCGCTGGCGCCGCAGCCGGCGTCGTCCGATGCCGGCCAGGCGCCGCGCGCGTCCTAGGCGAGAGGGCCGGCCGGTGTCCGCCGAAGCATCGTCGATGAGCGACCCGACCCACGAGGTGCGCGGCGCGGCGCCGCTGGTGGCCGTGACGGGAGCGAGCGGCTTCATCGGCCGGCACGTCGTCGCGGCCCTGGCGCAGGCGGGCTGGCGCACGCGCCTGCTGCTGCGGCGCGAGCCGGACGAGCCGCGTTGGCAGGGGCTGCAGCCGCAGGTGGTGGCCGGCACGCTCGGCGATGAGACCGCGCTGGCCCGCCTCGTCGAAGGGGCCGACGCGGTGATCCACATGGCCGGCCTCATCAAGGCGGCGCGCCGCGCCGAGTTCTTCGAGGTCAACCGCGATGCCGCGGCGACGCTGGCGAACACGGTGCGGCAGCACGCCCCGGGCGCGCATTTCATGCTGGTGTCGAGCCTGGCCGCACGCGAGCCCCGGCTGTCCGACTACGCGGCCAGCAAGCGCGCCGGCGAGACCGCCGTGCTCGATGTCCTCGGCACGCGCGCGACGGTGCTGCGTCCGCCGGCGGTCTATGGGCCGGGCGATCGGGAAACGCTGCGCTTCTTCCAGCTGGCCCAGGCGCGCCGGGTGCCGCTGCTGGGGGAGCCGCACGCGCGCGCGGCGCTGATCCACGTGCAGGATCTGGCGCGTCTGATCGCCACGATCGTCGCCACACCGGCGGGCGGCGCGGTGCTGGCCGCCGCCGACCACCGCCCCGAGGGCTACCGCTGGGACGAGGTGCTGGGGGCCGCCGCGCGGGCCGTCGGCAACCCGGCGCCGCGCTTCGTGCGGGCCCCGTCGAGCCTGCTGCGCGGCGTCGCGCTGGTCGGCGACCTCGCCCGGGTGCTGGGCTCGGCCAGCATGCTCAGCTCGCAGAAGCTGCGCGAATTGCGCCACCCGGACTGGTCGGTGCCGCCGGCCGAGCTGGCCCGCCCGCCGGGCTGGGCGGCGCACTTCGATCTCGACAGCGGTTTCGACGATGCGGTCGCCTGGTACCGCGGCGCGGGCTGGCTGCCCCCGCGAAGGGTCTGAGCAAGGCTCACGCCCCCCGCGTCGACAATAATTGCCCTCCGCGGCACCGTGCCGCCGCGCGACGTTCCTGCCCGCGACCATGCCCCGATCCCCAGCGCCCATGACGGGTGCCCCGTCCACACTCATCATCCCCGTCGAAAACCAGGTCCGCGAGCTCGACGCGAAACTGCTGCTGGCCTGCGTCGCCGCGGAGCGCGGCTTCCCGGTGGTGCTGGGCTCGCGCCCCTACGTCAATTTCGCGATGCCCGGCCTGCCGCGCGGGCTGTTCCTGGCCAAGAGCATGCGCTCCCTGAGCACGCGCATGCTGAACCTGATCCGCGGGCTGGGCCACGACATCGTCGCCTGGGACGAGGAAAGCCTGGTGCGCTACAGCTCGCCCGAGTACTACGCCTGGCGCTACGCCGAGGGCACCTTCAAGGTCATCGACCAGCTGTTCGCCTGGGGCGAGGACGATGCCGAGTTCTTCGCCAGCTACCCCGGCTACAGCGGCGCGCCGGTGCACGTGACGGGCAACCCGCGCATCGATCTGCTGCGCCCCGAGGTGCGAGGCTATTTCGCCTCCGAGGTCGCCGAGCTCCGGCAGCACTACGGCGACTTCATCCTCGTCAACACCAACTTCTCGTTCGTCAACAACTTCGTGCCGGCGCTCAACCTGATCGAGCACGACAGCCATGGCCAGCCCCAGGTCAGCCGGACCGGCCGTGGCATGAGCGTCGGGTTCGCGACCGGCATGGCCGCCCACCAGCAGGCCATCTACGATCACTTCCGCGAGCTCCTGCCGCGGCTGGCCGGCTGGTTCCCGAACCACCGCATCGTGCTGCGGCCGCATCCCTCGGAAAACCACGAGGTGTGGCGCCAGGTCCTCGCCGGCTGCCCGCAGGTCGAGGTGGCCCACCACGGCAACGTGGTGCCGTGGCTGATGGCGGCGAAGGTGCTGCTGCACAACGGCTGCACCACCGCGGTCGAGGCCAGCGTGCTGGAGACGCCGGCGGTCAGCTACATGCCGGTCACCTCCGAGACCTACGACTACCACCTGCCCAACGGGCTGAGCCATCAGGCGACGACGCCCGAGGCCGTGCGCGAGACGCTGATGCAGATCCTCGACGGCCGGCGCGGCCTGGTCGACGCGGCGGTGCGCGAGCGGCTCTTCGCGCGCCACCTGGCGTCGATGCGCGGGCCGCTGGCCTGCGACCGCGTGCTGGACGTGCTGATCGCCCGCGGCTACGCCGACCATGCGCCGTCGCGTCCGGCCATCGGGCCCTGGCTGCGGGCCTGGCTGGGTGGTCACATGCGCACGCTGGGCAAGCGCTTCAACGGGCTGTTGCCCGGTCACCGCAACGGCCCCGCCTATCATGCGCACCGTTTCCCGGGCGTGAGCGTGTCCGAGCTGAACGCCCGCATCGCCCGCTTCGGCGCCGAGCTGGGGCGCTTCCAGGGCGTGCGGGCCGAGGCCCGCTCGCCCTACATCTTCCGCATCCACGATCCCGCGGCCGAACAACGTCATGCAGGCGAGGGCGCGCGCGTCGGCGCGGCCGGCCTGTCACGCATCAAGCACGAAGGAGCAGGGCATTGAGCCAGCGACCGTATCCGCGCGTCATCGCCGAAATTGGCTGCAATCACAAGGGCGACATGGCCATCGCCCGTGAGCTGATCGAATCGGCGGCGCGCTTTGCCAAGGCCGATTTCGTCAAGTTCCAGAAGCGCTGCAACCGCGAGCTGCTGACGCCCGCGGAATACGACGCCCCCCATCCCAACCCGGCCAACAGCTACGGCGCGACCTACGGCGAGCACCGCGAGTTCCTGGAGTTCGACGTCGATCAGCATCGCCAGCTCATGCGCTGGTGCGAGGAATTCGGCATCGGCTATTCGACCTCGGTCTGGGACATGACCTCGGCGCGCGAGATGGCGGCCCTGAACCCCCCCATGCTCAAGGTCCCGTCGGCCTGCAACCTGCATTTCGAGATGCTGGAGTTCCTGGCGCGCGAGTACGCCGGCGAGATCCATATTTCTCTGGGCATGACGACGCCGGCCGAGGAGGAGGAGATCGTCCAGGGGCTCGAGCGTTTCGGCGCGCACAAGCGCGTGGTGCTGTACGCCTGCACCTCCGGCTACCCGGTGCCCTTCGACCAGGTCTGTCTGCTGGAGATCGCGCGCCTGCGGGAGCGTTACGGCCATCGCGTCAAGGAGATCGGCTTCTCGGGCCACCACCTCGGCATCGCCGTCGATGCCGCGGCGGTCACCTTGGGGGCGGCCTGGGTCGAGCGCCATTTCACGCTCGACCGCACCTGGAAGGGCACCGACCACTCGGCCTCGCTCGAGCCGGACGGCCTGCGCAAGCTGGTGCGGGACCTGCGGGCGGTGGCGACCGCGCTGACCCACAAGCCGGTCGCCATCCTCGACGTCGAGGCTCCGCAGCGCGCCAAGCTCAAGCGCGTTCCGGGCGTGCACCTGCGCTGATGCGCTGGGTCGCGCTGCTGCCGCTGCGCGGCGGATCGAAGTCCATCCCGGGCAAGAACCTGCGCCACATCGCCGGGCGGCCGCTGTACGCGTGGAGCCTGGAGGCGGCCCTGGCATCGGGCTGCTTCGACGCGGTCTACCTGGCCTCCGACTCGGCCGCGATCCGCGAGGACGCGCGCGCGCGCTTCGGCACGCGCGTCGAGGTCATCGACCGCGCGCCCGAGAACGCCACCGACACGGCGAGCAGCGAGTCGGTCATGCTGGAATTCGCGGCGCAGGTCGGCTCCGACGTGCTCTCGCTCGTCCAGGCCACGTCGCCACTGACCCGCGCCGAGGACTTCCGCGCCGCGCGCGAGCGCTTCGAGCGCGAGGGCCTCGATTCGCTGCTCACCGGCGTCGAGCTGAAGCGCTTCTTCTGGACGCACGACGGCCAGCCGCTGAACTACGACCCGGCCCGGCGCCCTCGGCGCCAGGACTTCGCCGGCACCGTGATGGAGAACGGCGCGTTCTACTTCACGCGCACGGCGCTGCTGCGGCAGACCGGCTCGCGGCTCGGCGGCCGCATCGGCGTGCACCGCATGCACGAGGACTGCGCGGCCGAGCTCGACGAGCCGGCAGACTGGCCGCTCATCGAGGCCCTGCTGCAGCGGCGCCTGACGGTGGCGCGGGACATCCGCATGCTGGTCGTGGATGTCGATGGAACCCTCACCGACGGCGGCATGTACTACGACGGCAATGGCGAGGCGCTGAAGAAATTCAACACGCGTGACGCCAAGGGCCTGCTGCTGCTGCGCGAGCTGGGCGTGCGCGTCTGCGTGGTCACGGCGGAGAACAGCGCGGTCGTGCACGCGCGCATGCGCAAGCTCGGCCTCACGGACTACTTCCCGGGTGTCGCGGACAAGCCCGCGTGGCTCGCCGAGCACGGGCGGAAGTTCCAGGTGGCTGCGGCGCAGACGGCCTACATCGGCGACGACCTGAACGACCTGGAATGCCTGCGCACGGTCGGGCTGTCCTGCTGCCCTGCCGATGCCGTGCCGGAAGTTCGCCGGTCGGTCTCCTACGTCTGCAAGGCGGCCGGTGGCGAGGGCGCGGTGCGCGAGGTCGCCGATCTGATCCGGGCGCAGCGGGTGTCCACGGGCGAGCACTAGCAGGCGAGCACGAGAGGAGAACGGCGCGTGATTCCGCTCAACCGACGAGGCCCCGCCATCCTGGCACGCAAGATCCGGCGCTGGTTCGAGCCGGACCTCGATCCCGCGCGCGTCGAGCGGGTCTTCGCTGAATTCGATGACCAGCGCGGCTATGCCGCGTGGCATGCCCGTTGCCGGGCGGCGCTCGAGCGGCCGCTGCCGGTTCGCGAGCGGCCCGGCCCCGTCGTGGCGCAGGGCTTTGCGGTGGAGCAGGTGCTGTCGCGCGAGGCCGCCGCCGGGCTGCTCGCCGAGGCTCGCGGCGAGCGGCAGCCCGGCCGCCTGAAGCTCGACTCGGCCAAGCTCGAGGGCTATGGCCTTGACGATCCGTCGCTGGTGCGCCGGCTGGCCGAGGGCGCGCTGACGCCGGCGGTCGACGCGCACTGCCTTGAATTCTTCCGCAGCGAGTACTTCGTGTACTGGTGCACGCTGTCGCGCACGGCGCCCGTCGCGGGCCCTGCGAACGTCTCCTTCATGTGGCACTGCGATCGCGGCCCCCGCGCGCACCTGAAGCTGCTGCTCTATCTCAACGATCACAGCGAACACGGCGGCGGTACCTCCTACCTGGATCTCGCGGCGAGCGATGCGGTGGCCCGCAGCGGCTACGTGTTCGCGCGCGGCCGCCGCCGCACCGGATCCCTCGAGGAGCTGTCGGCGCTGGCAGGGCGGCCGCTGGCGGCACATGAGCACCTTCCGCGGGCCGGCGACGCCGTGCTGTTCCAGCCCGCACGCGTCCTGCACAGCGGCATCACGCCGCGCAGCGGGCCGCGCTACGTGTTCACGCTCTGCCTGTTGCCGAGCCCGCTGCCGTGGTCCGTCGCGCTGGAGCGATCCACCCGGATCGATCTTCGCAGCCATCCGATCTGGCACGACGACGCGGGCGATCTGGCGCAAGGGTTCGCGCTGCCCGGGGGCTGACCGGCCGGAGTCGGTTCGGCGTGCGCTGCGGCCCGCCGGTCGGGCCGGCGTCAACTGCGGGACCGGTGTGGGCGCAGGGGCCGTGCCCTTCAGCGCAGCACGCCGAGCCGGCGCAGCCGCCACCAGATGCCGGGCGCGGCGAGCAGCGGGTGGCGCCGCTGCCAGTCCGACAGCTCCAGCCGCACGCCGGCGTGGCGCTGGACCTTCCAGGCCGCGTAGTCGGCCGCGTTCTCGAAGGTGAATGCGGCCTTGAGCAGCCGCAACAGGTTCAGCGGCTTGCCCAGCCGGGCCCGCCATTGCCAGCGGCGCAGCGCGGCGTCCCGCGCTGCGGCCGTCAGGCGGGGCGCGAGCGTGCCGTCGTCCTGCGGCTCGCACGCCAGGCCCGCCGCCGACCAGGCCAGCGGCAGCAGGTCCGCGTAGCGCGGGGCGTCGCGCTCGACGAGGTCGGCGGCGCGCCCGCCGCGTTCGACGCGCAGCTCCGCGGCGTAAGTCCGCGCGTACAGCGCGCGCCAGAAGTCGGCGGCGCCGGCGCGCTCCGGGCCCAGGGCCGCCGCCCAGTGCGCCGCGGTGCACACGGCGTCCGTCAGTGCGTCGAGCACGCGGTCGCGGTCGGTCGCGCTGCGGGTCCAGGCCAGCATGCAGGGCTGGGAGAAGCGCGCCCACAGCGTGGTGTCCAGCGTCGCGCGCTGCATGCCCGCGTGGAACTGCGCGAACGTCATCACCGCGACCTTGGCACGCAGCGTGACGCCCTCGACCTCGCACTCGAGGTAGCCGACGTTGGGCGGCAGCACGCGCAGTGCCATGGCGGCGCTGCGGGCGCCAGGCCAGTCACCGGCGCGGTCGAGGAGCACGTAGAAGTCGAGCACCCCCTCGAGGGCGGCCTCGCGCAGGTTGGAGCCGTAGAACAGCACGGCGGCGGCATGGCCACCGGCCCGCTCGGCCAGGCGTGCCGCGAGCGCGGCAACCGCCGCGACGGGGCGGCGACGCGACTCGGCATCGAGCCGTTCGCGCAGCAGCGCCCGTGCGTGCACGTCAGGCCGCGAGCCAGGAACGCAGCGGGGCGCGCCGGCGTGCCCAGGCGGCCTGCACGAGGCGCAATGCGTGGACGGCGAGACAGATCGCGACCCACCACGCGACCGCGATGATGCCGAGGTCGGGGCGGCCCAGCAGCCACGCGAGGCTGAGGATCAGCAGGTTCGGATTGCGCCGCGCGGTGATGAGCCGCAGGCGGCTGTCAAAGCGCTGCCAGACGTGCATGTCCATGCCGAAGCAGGCGATGAAGAGGCCTTCCTCGATGCGCTGCAGCACGTAGCCGGCGACGATCACCCCCAGCACGACACCGGCGTGGGGCAGGGCGAAGCCGGCGGCCGACAGGCCGACGATCCAGGCCCACCACCAGAACGGCGGATGGATCAGGTCGATCGAGTGATCGAACACATTGCCCCAGCGCGAGGAGCTCAGGGTCACGCGGGCGAGCTTGCCGTCGACGGTGTCCAGGAAGGTCATGACCCAGGCCGCGAGCAGGCCCCAGCCATAGTGGCCGGTCCAGAACAGCGCCATCGCAGCGAGCACGAGCAGCAGGCTCGCCGAGGTGACCTGGTTCGGCGTGATGCCGGTGTTCGCGCACAGGCGCGTGACCGCACGTGCCGGCCGTGGCCAGGCGTAGAGCGTGACCAGATCGGTCACGCCCTTGTAGGAGCCCGCGAAGATGCGCCGCTCGATCGCCGGCAGCGCGTCAGGGGTGAGCGGCAGCAGGTAGGGCGGTTCGCGCTTGCGCAGCGCGTCGTTGTAGCCGTCGGTCAATTGGGCGGCCGTGACGCGGCGGGCGCTGAGCGGGGCCTGTCCCGCGGCGAGCTGCGCGGCCGCCTCGGAGGCCGGTGCCGCGACGCCGAGTGCGACGACCTGGCCGTCCGCGGCCGTGAGCGCCACGTCGTCGCAGGCTTCAGCCAGGCCACGCACGAGCGCGTCGTCGTAGATCCAGTCGGCGCGCAGCATCACGAGCCGCTGCACGGAGTCCGTGTCGTCGCGGGCACCTGCCCGCACCAGCTGTCGCCGCAGCCGCTGGGCCGACGGCAAGCCCCAGACCCGCAGCGGCGATTCACCGACGATGACGCCCGCGACCGAGCGGGCAGGGGGTGGCGAGCTGCTCACCGGCATGGGTCCTCGCGCGACAGCGAAAGTTTTTTTGGCATCATCGACGGCTGAGCACCCTATGGCATCCGAAACAGCGGCCCGGCATTATCGATGAGCGCCTTGACGTTCGCGCACATCTCCGATCTGCACCTTCCCTTCGAGCCGCGGCTCTCGCTGCGACAGCGCCTGTCGAAGCGGCAGCTGAGCGTCCGGGCCTGGCGGCGCCGCCGCGTACTGCATCGCGACGACATCCTCGGTGCGCTCCAGACCGACCTGCGTGCGCACGCGGTGGACCACGTGCTGGTGACCGGCGACGTCACGAACTTCTCGCTGCCGGGCGAGTTCCGGCAGGCAGCCGACTGGCTGGCGACGCTCGGTCCGGCCGAGCGCGTCAGCCTGGTCCCTGGCAACCACGACGCCCTGGTGGGCGTGCCGGCCGCCGAGGGGCTCGGCCGCTGGGCGGCGTGGACCCGGCTGACGAACGGCTGGCCCTTCCTGCACCGGGTGGGCGACGTCGCGCTGATCGGCCTGAACTCGGCGCTGCCGACGGCACCGCTGCTGGCGCGGGGGCGGCTGGGGCCGCAGCAGCTCGCGCGACTCGAAAACCTGCTCGCCGCCGAAAGGGCTGCCGGGCGCGTGCGCATCGTCATGCTTCACCACCCGCCGGCTGCCGGTGCCGTCCGATGGCGCAAGGCGCTGGCCGACGGCGACGCGCTGCGCGCGGTGCTCGCGCGTGCCGGCGCCGAGCTTGTGCTGTGCGGGCATGCGCGTGACGCGCGCCTGGACGCGATCGCCGGTCCGCACGAGCCGATCCCCTGCCTGTGCGTGCCTTCGTCCTCGGCACTGCCGAACCCGAAGGATCAGGGCGCACGCTGGCACCGTCTGCGGCTGCTCGGCGAGGGCCGGGACCGGCGCGTCGAGGTCATGGTGCGGCGCTGGTCGGTCGCGGCGGAGGCCTTCGTGGACGGCGGCCGCTACGAGCTGTGCCTGCCGCGCGGGAGCGCGTGAGTCGCGGGCGATAATTTGACCGGCTGAATCCGACGCAACGACCATGGCCAACGCGACCGAGACCAAGTTTGGCGACCCCGGGACGCGGCTCGCGCAGACGGCGCACTGGACCGTGCTGCTGCGCCCCAAGCAGCCCACGCTCGGTGCGCTGGTGCTGGTCTGCCGCGAGCCCGTGACCGCCTTTGCCGACGTGAGCGCGGCGGCCTATGCGGACCTGCGTGTCGTCGTGAGCCGTGTCGAGGCCGTGCTGCGCGAGGTCGTCGCCTACGAGCGGATCAACTATCTGATGCTGATGATGGTCGATCCGGATGTCCACTTTCACGTGATCCCGCGCTATGCCGGCGTGCGCCAGGTCGGCAACCTCGCCTTCCCCGACGCCGGCTGGCCCGGCCCGCCGGCGCTCGACGCTGCGGTATCGCCGGACGCCGCGACGGCCGACGCCGTGCTGGCGCGCTTGCGCGAAGCCTGGCTGCGCCAGGCCGACGGGGACCGCGCGCCTTGATCCCCCGGTTGCCCCTCGATCGACTCGACCGCTACGCGCTGCGCCTGATCGCTGGCCCCATGGCCCTGTCGCTGGTGGCGCTGCTGCTGGCGCAACTGCTCGAGCGCCTGCTGCGCCTGTTCGACCTGGCGGCATCCACCGGCGCCGCGCTGTCGAATGTGCTGCTGATGGCAGCGACGCTCGTGCCGCACTACCTGGGCCTGGCGCTGCCGATGGCCTTCACCGCGGGGATCTTCGCGGCGGCGGCTCACATGTGCGACGAGAACGAGCTCGACGTGATGCTGGTCTCCGGGCGGTCGATCGCCCGCATTGCGGCGCCTTATTTCATGCTGGCCGTGCTGCTTGGTCTGTTCAGCCTCTACCTGTATGGCCAGCTGCAGCCGCTGGCGCGCTACGGCTACCACGTGGCCGTCAACCGGGTGATGCAGACCGGCTGGGACGCGCAGGTCGAGGAGAACCGCTTCATTGACGTCGGGCAGGGCCTTACCTTCACGGCGGACGTGATCGAGGGCGATGGCCGCGACCTGCGTGGCGTGTTCATCCAGCGTCGCCGGGCCGACGGCGAAGACATCCTGACCGCGGCGCGCGGTCGCCTCGAGTCCCCGGCCACGGGCCTGCAGTTGCAGCTCGAGGACGGCCAGATCGTGCGGGAGCGCCGTGCCCCGGCGGGTGCCGGCACGACGACCTCGGTCTCGCGTTTCGAGCAAGGCGTCATCGAGCGCGGCCTCTCGAACCGCCCGGCGCCCCTGGCCGCGCGCGGCGATTCGGTGCGCGAGCGCACGCTGGCCGAGCTCTGGCAGGACATGCAGCGCAGGGACAGCTCGCCCAAGTCGGCGGCCGAGTTCCACGGGCGGCTCGCGCGTGCGCTGGTCTTTCCCCTGCTGCCGCTGCTCGCGCTGCCGCTCGGCATGGCGTCCAAGCGGGGCCGTCGCATGCCCGGGGTCGTGTTCGCCGTGCTGGCGCTGTTGGCCATCCATCACCTGCTGCAGTTCGGCGAGAGCCTCGGCGACACCGGTCGCGTGCCGGCCGCCGCTGCCGTGTGGACGCCCTTCGCGGTGTTCGCCGTGCTGAGCCTGTGGATCTTCCGCGGCAGCATGGCGTGGCCGGGCGACAACCCGGTGCTGCGCGCCGTGATCGCCATCGAGGCCCTGGTCGATCGAGTCCGGACGAGCCGGCGCCGCGCGGCGGGAGCATGACAGGACAGCTGGCCGCCTACCTGCGCCGCCGTGTCGGCGGGCAGATCCTCGCGCTGCTGGCGCTGCTCACGGCGATGATGCAGGTGCTCGAGCTCCTCGACGTGACCACCGAGATCCTCGAGCGCGGGCAGGGCGTTGGCGGCCTGCTGTACTACGCGCTGCTGCGCCTGCCGGCCGAGCTCGGGCTGGCGCTGCCCCTGGCGGTGCTGCTCGGCACGATGATCGCCATGAACGCGATGGCGCGGGCCGCCGAGATCACGAGCATGCGCGCCAGCGGCGTGAGCCTCACGCGCATGCTGGCCTACCTGATGCCGGTGCTGCTGGTCTTCGCGGCTCTTCAGGTGGCCCTGCTCCAGCTGGTGCTGCCACGGGTCGAGATCGAGCTCAAGCAGTGGTGGGCGGCCGGCGCGCGTGCGGCCGAGCAGGCGCCGCCGCTGTGGGCTCACACCAGCGGGGGGCCGGCCTCGTTCGAGATCGCCGGCGCCGACGGCCGGCGCTTGCGCGACGTGCGCCTGTATGCGCGCGAGGCGGGTCTGCTCACATCGCGCGTGCGTGCCGCCAGCGCCCGGTGGGATGGCCAGGCCTGGCTGCTCGAGGACGTGACGGAGCTGCGCATCGAGGCCGACGGCATCCGTCGCATCCACGAGGACCGGCGCGAGTGGCGCACCAATCTGCAACCTGACGAGGTGCTGCGACTGGGCTTCGCCCGGCCCCACCTGTCCAGTATGATGTTGGCCGACGTGATCGCCGGCTCGCGCGTCGGCACCCAACCGCTCAGCTACTACCAGACCGCCTTGTACCGCTCCTTCACGGCGCCCCTCGGCGTGTTC
>DATMJX010000246.1:0-13268 GCA_035553715.1 Methylibium sp. | reverse complement strand
CATCGAAAGCGTGCGGCTCGGCGATCAGTCCGGCGCCGATATGGATGGGGTAGCTGCGCTCGCCCAGGTCGATCGTGACGGTAGCGCTGGCAGTAGGCAGTCGGACACTCATGGTGCCGACAGTGTACGAGGCCGCTTCAGCGCGCCGGCGCCACGACCGAGGGCACGCGCGCCGGGTCGATGACCCCCGCCAGTTCGAGCTGCATCAGGATCATGCCGACCAGCGTCGGCAGCGAGGGCCGCCCCGTCTCGATCACGAAGTGCGCCACCTCGCGGTACAGCGGGTCGCGCTGCGCATACAGCTCCCGCAGCTTGGCGCGCGCATCGACCCCCTGCAACAAAGGCCGCTGCGTATCGTTACGCAGTCGACGCTGCAGTTCGTCGGGGTTGGCACGCAGGTAGACAAGCGTGCCGGACGCGCGCAGCACGCGACGATTCGCCTCGCGCAACACCGCCCCTCCGCCGGTGGCCAGCACGCCCTGCGCGCCACTGGCGCAGAGCTCGGCAATCACCTGCTCCTCGACATCGCGAAAGCGGGCTTCGCCCTCGCGGTCGAAGAAAGAGCGGATCGGCTCGCCGATGCGCTCTTCGATCACGGTGTCGGAGTCGACGAAGCCGACCCCGAGACGCTTGGCGAGTTGTCTGCCGACCGAGGACTTGCCGGAGCCGGGCAGGCCGATCAGTCCGATCAGCATCGAGGCGTCAAAGTCTGCAATTCAGGCTTCCGATGACGTCCACGATGTGCTGATTTACCGTCCCGGTTTCCGAGGGTCAGCGTGCGGCACCACGGTCCGCGATCACCTTCGGCGTCAGGAACACCAGCAACTCGGTCTTGTCGGCGCGGCGGCTCTTCGTGCGGAATAGGGCTCCCATGACAGGGATGTCGCCCAGCACCGGGACTTTGGTGACGTCCTCGCGCTCCTCCTGCTCGAAGATACCCCCGATCACGACCGTGCCACCGTTATCGATCAGGACCTGCGTCTGCACGCGCTTGGTGTTGATCAGCAAACCGGCCGCCGTAGCACCGCCAACGCTGTCCTTGGCGACATCGACGTTCAGGATGATGTTGCCTTCGGGCGTGATCTGCGGCGTCACGTCGAGCTTCAGCGTGGCCTTGCGGAACTGGATCGCCGTCGCACCGCTCGAGGTCGCAGTCTGGAAGGGGATCTCGGTCCCCTGCTCGATCACGGCCTTGACCTGGTCCGCCGTGATGACCCGTGGGCTTGACACGACCTTGCCCTTGCCATCGGCCTCCAGCGCTGAGAGCTCGAGGTTGAGGAAGCGATTCAGGCTCGAGTTGAACAGCGAGATGGCGAAAGTGGCCGCGTCGCGATCATTGATGCCGAGCGAAGGCAGGTTGACGAAATAGCTGTTGCGAGACAACGTGCCGGTCACCTGCCCCTGGCTATTGATTGGGTTCTGCTGACCTGTGCTCGCGCTCGTCCCCAGGTAGTTGCCGCCAATGTTGAAGTGACTGCTCGGATTGGTCGTCGATGTGCCAAGCCGCACCCCGAGTTCGCGCCCAAAGGAATCAGCAGCCTCAACGATGCGAGCCTCGATCAGCACCTGGCGCACCGGAATATCGATCCGATTGATGATATTGGCGACCTCTTCGAGCTTGGTCGCGATGTCGCTGACGAACAGCTGGTTGGTGCGCTTGTCTGGGGTGACTGTCCCGCGCTCGGACAGGATGCGACGGGCCTGACCGCTTTGTCCACCACCGCTTCCGCCAGCTGCCTGCTGACCTTCTGCATTGCCGTTGAGAATCTTGGAGACTTCCTCGGCCTTGCTGTAATTGAGCTGGAAGGCCTGCGTACGCACCGGCTCCAGCGACGCGATCTGCTGCTTCGACTCGAGATCGAGCTTTTCCTTGGTCGCGATCTCTTCCTTCGGTGCGATCCAGAGCACATTGCCGGTCTTGCGCACACCGAGGCCCTTGGCCTGCAGGATGATGTCGAGCGCCTGATCCCAGGGCACGTCCTTCAGACGCAGCGTCACGTTGCCGGTCACGGTGTCACTGGTCACGACGTTGAAGTTCGTGAAGTCGGCAATGACCTGGAGCAGCGCACGCACCTCGATGCTCTGGAAATTCAGCGACAGCTTCTCACCCGCGTAACCCGGCCCCTGGGTCAGCTTGTTCGGGTCCACCTTTTGCGGGCGTACCTCGAGCACGAACTGCGTATCGGTCTGGTAAGCACTGTGCTCCCACACACCGGTCGGCTCGACGACCATGCGCACGCGGTCGCCGCTCTGAAGGCTGGAGACGGTGCGCACCGGCGTGCCGAAGTCGGTCACGTCGAGCCGACGCCGCAGCCCCTCCGGCAGGTTGGTCTTCAGGAACTCGACCACCAGGTTCTGGCCTTGCTGCTTGATGTCGACGCCGACCTGGTTGCTCGGGAGTTCGACCACCACGCGCCCGGCCCCGTCGGTGCCACGCCGGAAATCGATACCGCGCAGCACCTGGGGCGCCGCGTTGAGGCTCTCGGCAAACCGCGTCGGCGCTGCCGGCGCTTGCGCCACAGGCGAAGGGGTCACAGCCGGGGCCGCCGCAACGACAGCACCGGTCTGGACGGTCAGCACCAGTACCTTGCCATCGAGCCGCGCCTCGTAGCTGCCCGGCTGCTTCAGGTTCAGCACCAGCCGCGTGCGATCGCCGGCCTGCGCAACGTTGACGCTGCGCAGGTTGCCCTGGTTCACGTCGATGCTGTTGCGTCCGAGCGCGCTGCCGACGCCCGGCAGATCGATGGCCACCCGCGGAGGCGTCTGCACCACAAAGCCATTCGGCACCGCCGACAAGGCCTCGCTGAGCTCGATACGCACCACGTCGGTCGCCCCTTGCTGCGACGCGTTGACGGACTGGATCAGGGCCTGCGCCCAGGCGGGCACGCCGCAGCAGAACAGTGCGAGCGCCGCAACGCCCGCTCGCCAGTGGATGGTGATCATGTTCCCCCGGGGGCTCGTCTTCATTTGCTCTTCTCCTGCAGCTGGAGAGCGACAGGTCGTTCGATCCATTCGCCGGCAGCGTCCTGGACCACCTCCCGCAACGTCACTTCGGTTTCCGAGATCTTCGTGACCTTGCCGTAGTTCTGGCCGAGGTAGTCGCCGACGCCTACTTGATACAGCAAGTTGTCCACCTTGAGCAGCGCAATCGGACGCCCTGCCTTGGACACGCTACCGACCATGTTCATCGAATCGAGCGGATACGCCTCCAGCGGCTCCTTGCGCCGATTCATCTCGGCGGCAAACAGGGAGTTCGGCTGACGCGCCTCCTGCTTGAGCGCGACTGTCAGCTTCTGGTTGCTAAAGGGCTCGACCGCCTCGGCCTGTTCGTAGGGCTGCGGATCGAAGCGCTTTGGCGGCATCAGCGGCGGCACGTTCGGCTTGACCTCGCGACGCTGCTGATCCATCCAGCCTTGCAACTCGTCTTGACCGGCTCCGCAGCCAGACAAAAGTGCCGCCGCAGTCGCGCTCACACCGATCAAGGACAGGCGCCGAAGGATTCGGGGACTCGTCATGGTTTGGCCTTTTTCGCCTCGTCACGCGACTTGCGCTGGGCCTCGATCTCGTTCGGATCCAGATAGCGGTAGGTCCGCGCCGTCGCGTCCATGCTCAAGTTGCCGAGCCCCTGGTTGGCCGCCACTGCACCGCCGACAGCCGCACCGGAAATCGTCAGGTTGTGCAGCGTGACGATGCGCGACAGGTTGGCCACGTCGGCCGTGAACGCGCCGATGTCGTGGTAGCGTCCGGTAACCTTGATCGTGATCGGCAGCTCGGCGTAATAGTCCTTCACCGCCACCTGCCCCGGCCGGAACAGTTCGAACTGCAGTCCTCGGCCCAGGCCCGCCTGGTTGATGTCCGACAGCAGCGCATCCATCTCGGCCTTGCCAGGCAGCTGCTTCTCGAGCTGGTTGACATACTCCTGGACTTCGAGCTTCTGCTTGCGCAATTCGCCAAGATTGACGGCTTGCGCGAGCTTGGCGCGGTAGTCACTCTTCAGTCCTGGCTCAAGGTTGCGCTCTGCCTGAAGTTCATCGTCCGTCGGCGACAACAGCAAGAACCAGCCGACGACAACGACGGCGAGCACCACCCCGGCGAACGCCGACAGCTTGGGCAGGATCGGCCATTGGCCCGGCTCGTTGCGATTCAGCCCGCGGAATTGGTTGGACGCGTCGGCGAAGACCGCATTCAGATCGAAGTTCAGCTTGCTTCGGCCAGCCATCACGCCCCTCCCCCGGACTTCGCCGTCGATGACGCGCCAGGCGCCGAGGCACCGCCGGCAGCCGGATCGACCACCTGATCACCCGGCCGCTTCAGCGTGACCTTGACCGAGAAGTCGTAGAGACGCTTCTGCTCGCGCGCAGCCGTCGTCACATTGGCCGCCTTGATCTCGACCAGCTCGGGGCGCTCGAGCCAAACCGCGTTGTAGGCCGTGTTGCGCAGGAACTCCGACACCCGCTCGTTGGTCTGAGCGATGCCGGTCACCCCGACCACCTGACCGTCTTGCTTGATGTTCGTCAGATACACCCCTTCAGGCGTCTGCTTGACCAGCTCGTTGAGCAGGTGCACCGGCAGGTTGCGATCGGTCTGCAGATCCTCGACCGCCTTCTGACGCGCCTTCAGGCTCTCGATCTCCGCCTTCAGCGTCGCGATGTCCTTGATCTGCTCGTCAAGTTTCTTGATCTCGGCCGTCAGGAAGGCGTTGCGCTCCTGCTGGCCATTGATCATTTGTTGAAGTACCAGGTACCACAGCGCAACGACTCCCACACCGGCCACGGCCGACAGACCCAGTCCGGCGAAGAAAGCCTTTTTTCGCAGCTGCCGCCGTTCCTCACGGTGCGGCAGCAGGTTGATGAGGATCATGTCAAGAACCTCCGCATCGCAAGGCCGCAGGCCGTCAGGTAGGCGGGCGCCTCGCGGCGCAGCTTGCTCTCGCGCACCGCGGAGCCCAGCCGCATGCCGTCGAACGGATTCACGACCATCGATGCAAAACCCGTCAGTTCGGTGACGCGCTCCTTCAGCCCACCCAGCGTCGCGGTTCCACCCGCGAGCATCACGTAGTGGACTTTGTGGTGCGGCGTGCTGGTGAAGAAATACTGCAGCGCACGGCCGATCTCCTGCGACAGGCTGTCGACAAAAGGCGCCAGCAAGGTACTTTCGTAGTCTTCCGGCAAGTCGCTAGCGAGCTTCTTCTGTTCGGCCTCCTCGAAGGAGAAGCCGTACTGGCGCGAGATCATGTGGGTGAGCTGCGAGCCGCCGAAGGCTTGGTCGCGGTCGTAAAGCAGCTCCTCATCGCGCAGCACCTTGAGACTGGTAGTTTCGGCACCGATCTCGAACAGCGCGACCAGCGCATCCTTGCCCTGGTTCGGCAACCCGGCGACGATGCGCGTCATCGCCAGCCGCGAGGCATGCGACTCGATGTCGAGCACCACGGGCTTCAGACCCGCCGCTTCGGCCAGCCCCTGACGGTCCTGGACGCGGTCCTTGCGGGACGCCGCGATCAGCACTTCGACGTCACCGGCCGAGGTCGGGCTGGGTCCGACGACGCAGAAGTCGAGGCTGACCTCGTCGAGCGAGAAAGGAATGTACTGATTGGCCTCGGACTCGACCTGGAGCTCAAGCTCCTCGTCGCGCAGCCCGGCCGGCAGCATGATTTTCTTGGTGATGACCGCCGATTGCGGCATCGCCATCGCAACGCGCTTGGTGCGCGTGCCGCTCTTCGTCACGACCCGGCGGACCGCGTCGGCGACCTCGTCGAACTTCTCGATCTGGCCGTCAGCGATCCAGCCTTTCTCGAAGCTCTCGGTCGCGAAGCGCTCGAGCACGTACTCACCGCTGGCGGACTGACCGAGCTCAACCAGCTTGACGCTCGATGAGCTGATGTCTAAGCCGAAAAGCGCTGTCTGCTTGCCGCCGATCAACCCGTCAAGAAGCCCCACGCCGTCTCCCCGAGCACCGCGTTGCGGCTGTTAAGAAGTTACTTCAATGCTAGCAGTAAAGCCTTTGTGTCCCAAAGCTTTCCGGCCGCTGCGCCACGCACTCACGTTGCAAACCTCACACGGGAAACACACCGTGACAACGATAGCGCCGCCTTGCCGCGCTGAGCGGCGCTCCGACGGTGCTGAACTGTGACGATTGCCGCAAAGTCGATTCCTATAATCGCCAGACCCAAACCGGAGGACCATGAGCGCGAACGAACGCCACAGCGCTGCCCGCCCGTCCGCGCGATCCCGCTTCCATCTGTTTGCCGGCCTGCCCGCCTATTGGCGCTGGCCGCTGTGGGCCCTGTCCATCGGGGTCGGCTTGCTGCTGGCGGCGACGCTGTCCGGTGCGGCGCTGGTCGGTCTGGCGCTCGCCGTGGCCTACCCGAACTTGCCCGAGATCAGCGGCCTGACCGACTACCGGCCCAAGCTGCCGATGCGCGTCTACTCGGCCGACGAGGTGCTGATCGGCGAGTTCGGCGAGGAGCGGCGCCAGTTCGTGCCGATCGGCGAGATCCCCGAGGTGGTCCAGCACGCGGTGCTGGCCATCGAGGACGCGCGCTTCTACCAGCACCGCGGAGTCGACTACATCGGCATCGTGCGCGCCGGCTTGGCCAATGTGGGCGAGTCGCGCAGCCAGGGTGCCTCGACGATCACGATGCAGGTCGCGCGCAACTTCTACCTGCCGACCGAGAAGACGCTCAGCCGCAAGATCTACGAGATCCTGCTGGCCTTCAAGATCGAAGGCCAGCTGAGCAAGCCGCAGATCCTCGAGGTCTATATGAACCAGATCTACCTCGGTCAGCGCGCCTATGGTTTCGGCGCTGCCGCGGAGATCTATTTCGGCAAGCCGCTGAAGTCGCTCGGCATTGCCGAGGCCGCGATGCTCGCCGGCCTGCCCAAGGCACCCTCGGCCTACAACCCGATCGCCAATCCGCAGCGCGCCCGGCAACGCCAGCAGTACATCATCGAGCGGATGTACGAGAACGGCTACATCACCGAGGAGCAGGCCGAGGCCGCCAAGGCCGAGAAGCTGGTCTACCGCAAGGAGATCGCGGTGCCGCTGCATGCCGACTACGTGGCCGAGACCGCGCGCCAGCTGATCTATGCACAGTATGGCGAGGACGCCTACACCCGCGGACTGAACATCTATACCAGCGTCAACTCCGTCGAGCAGGAGGCCGCCTACCGGGCGCTGCGCAAGGGCATCACCGACTTCGAGCGGCGCCAGTTCTACCGCGGGCCCGAGGGTTACGTGGACCTGCCCGACGATGCGGCGGCGCGCGACGCGGCGATCGCGGAAACGCTGGACGACCACCCCGACAACGACGAAATCAAGGCCGCGGTGGTGCTGGAGGCCGATGCCAGAAAGATCGTCGCGGCGCTGCAATCCGGCGACCTGCTGACGATCACCGGCGAGGGTCTGCGCCCTGCCGCTAGCGGGCTGTCGCCCAAGGCCAATCCGAAGATCCAGGTCCGCCGTGGCGCCGTGATCCGCGTTATCAAGGGCGCGAAGGGGGCTTGGTCGATCACGCAGCTGCCGGAGGTCGAGGGGGCACTCATCTCGATCGATCCCCGCAACGGCGCCATCCGCAGCATGGTCGGCGGCTTCGATCATGCGAAGAGCAAGTTCAACCGGGCCACGCAGGCGTGGCGCCAGCCGGGCTCGAGCTTCAAGCCTTTCATCTACTCGGCTGCGCTGGAAAAGGGCTTCACGCCAACCACCGTGATCAACGACGCGCCGCTGTTCTACGACGCCAGCACCACCGGCAGCCAACCCTGGGAGCCGAAGAACTACGACGGCCACTTCGAGGGGCCGATGTCGATGCGCCGGGCCCTCGCGAAATCGAAGAACATGGTGTCGATCCGCATTCTCGAGTCGATCGGCACCAGCTACGCGCAAAGCTGGGTCGCGCGCTTCGGCTTCGACGCCGACAAGCACCCGCCCTATCTGCCGATGGCGCTGGGCACCGGTTCGGTGACCCCGCTGCAGATGGCCACCGCCTACGGCGTGTTCGCCAACGGCGGCTACCGCGTCGATCCGGTGCTGGTCATGCGCGTGACCGACAACAAGGGGCGCATCGTCGCGCAGACCCGCCAGCCGGCGCTCGACGAATCGATGCGCGCCATCGACGAGCGCAACGCCTTCGTGATGGACCAACTGCTGCAGGAGGTGACCCGCAGCGGCACCGCGGCGAGCGCCCAGGGCGCGCTGAAGCGCCCGGACCTGTACGGCAAGACCGGCACGACCAACGACTCGCAGGACGCCTGGTTCGCCGGCTTCACCATGACGCGTGTCGCGGTGGTGTGGATCGGCTACGACCAGCTGCGCAAGCTCGGCGACCGCGAGACCGGCGGCGGCCTCGCGCTGCCAGTGTGGATCGACTACATGGGCACCGCGCTCAGGGGTACGCCGGTGCAGGAGCCCGAGGCGCCGGCCGGCGTCGTCAACATCGGCGGCGAGTGGTATTTCGAGGAGTACGGGCCTGGCAACAGCATCAGCACCCTGGGCACGGCCGAGCCACCCTCTCCGCCGCCGCCGACGGCGACCGAGCGCAAGAGCATCCTCGATCTCTTCAAGGAATAAGAGGGCCCGCCCGCACCGCCCCGGGCGGCGGCTGTCAGGTCGGCGTGAACACCAGGGCGCGACCGCCCTGCTCGCTGACACAGGCGGACAGCAGCTCGAAAAACTCGGCGCCGGTCTTGGTGTCGCACCACCGACCGCCGTGCCAGCGGAAGTGGAAGCCACCGCGGCGCGCGGCGAGCCAGATCTCTTGCAACGGCGGCTGGGTGTTGATGATCAGCTTGCTACCGTTGGGCAGGCTCAGCTCGAGCAGGCCGCCGGTGCGCGCGCCGTCGATGTCGATCACATCCTCCTGCAGCCAGCGATCGACCTGCTGCTCAATGCCCGCCAGCAGCTGGTGGGCGCGGGCGTGGTACTCGCTGTCGCTCAGGTGCGCGTCGGCGCTCGCGGTGCTCATCCCTAGAATCCGTGCATGTCTTCGATGCCGACCATTCTAGGCAGGCCCCTCGCGGCCGCCATCACCGCAACCGCAGTGTGTGTATGCGCCGCCGGCTGCGGCCAGCGCGGCCCGCTGTACCTGCCCGCGCCGGCGGCCCAGGCGGCCGCACCTGCACCCGCTGCCTCTGCTCCGGCCGCCGCGCCGAGCGCGCCGTGAGCGCCGGCGCCCCCCCGGCGCTGCCCGGCGCGCCTTTCGTCGCCTACCGCGACGGCAAGCTCCATGTCGAGGACTGCGCCGTCGCCGAGCTGGCCGCGCAGCACGGCACGCCGCTGTATGTCTACTCGCGCGCCGCGATGCGCGCCGCGCTCGCGCCCTACCAGCGCGCGCTTGCCGGCCGCGAGCACCTGGTCTGCTATGCGATGAAGGCGAACTCCAGCCTCGCGGTGCTGCAGACCTTCGCGGCACTGGGCTGCGGCTTCGACATCGTCTCGGGCGGCGAGCTCGAGCGCGTGATCGCCGCCGGCGGCGATCCGGCCAAGGTGGTGTTCTCGGGCCTGGGCAAGACCGCCGCCGAGATGCGCCTCGCGCTCGAGGCCGGCGTGAAGTGCTTCAACGTCGAGAGCGAGGCCGAGCTCGAGCGGCTGTCCGAGGTCGCGCTCGCGCTGGGCCGGCGCGCGCCGGTCAGTCTGCGCGTCAACCCGGACGTCGACGCCGGCACCCACCCCTACATCTCGACCGGGCTGAAGGGCAACAAGTTCGGCATCGCGCACGAGCGCGCTCTGGTGGCCTACCGTCACGCGGCGCGGCTGCCCGGGCTGGCGGTGGTCGGCATCGACTGCCACATCGGCTCGCAGATCACCGAGATCGGCCCCTACCTGGACGCGCTCGACCGCCTGCTCGATCTGGTCGAGGCGGTCGAGGCCGCCGGCATCGCGCTGCAGCACCTGGACCTCGGCGGTGGCCTGGGCATCCGCTACACCGACGAGACGCCGCCAGGCGCCGACGCGCTGATCGCCGCGCTGCTCGAGCGGCTCGACGCGCGTGGCCACGGCCAGCGCGCGCTGCTGTTCGAGCCGGGCCGTTCGCTGGTCGGCAATGCCGGCGTGCTGCTGACCGAGGTGCTGTACCTGAAGCCCGGCGCCGAGAAGAACTTCTGCGTCGTCGACGCGGCGATGAACGACCTGATGCGCCCGGCGCTGTACGAGGCGACGATGGGCATCGTGCCGGCGCGGCTGAGCGATGCGCCGTCGGTGGTCTACGACGTGGTCGGCCCGGTGTGCGAGTCGGGCGACTGGCTGGGCCGCGACCGTGCGCTGGCCGTGCAGCCGGGCGACACGCTCGCGGTGCTGAGCGCCGGCGCCTACGGCATGGCGATGGCAAGCAACTACAACACCCGGCCGCGGGCGGCCGAGCTGATGGTCGAAGGCGCCACGGCGACCGTGATCCGCGCCCGCGAGACCACCGCCGATCTGTTCCGCGGCGAGACGCTGCTGCCGCGCTGACCGGCGCGCGCCTCAGGGCGTGTGCCGGCCCTCCTCGACCGCGTGGCAGGCCACGCGCACGCCCTCGCCGTCCTCGCGCAGCAGCGGGCGCTCGGCACGGCAGCGCGCATTGGCGAGCGGGCAGCGCGGGTGGAAGCCGCAGCCCGATGGCGGCGCCAGCGGGTTCGGCACCTCGCCCTGCACCGGCGTGCGCGCACGCCCGCTCAGGTGAAGGTCGGGAATCGCGTCGAGCAGCATGCGTGTGTATGGATGGCGCGGCTGCGCGAACAGCGCGCGCTTGGGCGCGAGCTCGACCAACCGGCCGAGGTACATCACGCCGACCCGGTCGCTGACATGGCGCACGACCGCGAGGTTGTGCGAGATGAACAGGTAGCTCAGTCCGCGCTCGCGCTGCAGATCACGCATCAGGTTCAGCACCTGGGCCTGCACCGAGACGTCGAGCGCCGAAGTCGGCTCGTCGCAGACCAGGAACTCGGGCGCGCTGGCCAGCGCGCGCGCGATCGATATGCGCTGGCGCTGCCCACCGGAAAACTGGTGCGGGTACTTGTCGGCGTCGGCCGCATCGAGCCGCACCGCGCGCAGCAGCCCACCGACGCGCTCGCGCCGCGCCTGCGCGTCGGGCTCGAGGCCCTGCTCGAGCAGCGGCTCGGCGACGATATCGTGCACGCGCCAGCGCGGATTCAGGCTCGCATAGGGGTCCTGGAAGATCATCTGCAGCCGCCGTCGCAGCGCCGCGGCGCGCGGCGAGGCCAGTTCCGCCACCAGATCCTGGCCATCGAAGCGGATCGTCCCGGCGCTCGGCGCGTGCAGGCCGACCAGCAGCCGCGCGACCGTGCTCTTGCCGCAGCCGGACTCGCCGACCAGCGCGAGCGTCTCGCCCCGCGCGATATCGAAGCTCACGCCATCGACCGCGTGGACGATCTGCCGTGGTCGGCCGCCGAGCACGCGCTCGAGCCATGGGGCGGAGACATCGAAGCGTTTCGCGAGCTCGCGGACCTCGACCAGCGCAGGCATCGGTGCGCTCATGCGGACGGCGCCTCCTGCACCAGCCAGCAGGACGCCTGCGTCGCGCCGGCCTCCATCAGCTCGGGCCGCTCTTGCCGGCAGCGCCCGAACGCGCGTGGACAGCGTGGATGGAAGGCGCAGCCGCTGGGAATGGCGTCGAGCCGCGGCATCTGGCCGTCGATCTGCTGCAGGCGCTCTCGCTCCCCGTCCATCGGCGGGATCGCGCCCATCAGCCCGGCGGTGTAGGGATGGGACGGCGCATGGATCACCGCCGCCACCGGCCCGACCTCGACGACGCGGCCGGCGTACATCACCGCGACGCGGTCGCAGGCCTCGGCGATCACGCCCATGTCGTGCGTGATCAGCAGCACTGCCGCGCCATGCTGCCGGCTCAGGCGCTGGAGCAGCCCGATCACCTGGGCCTGGACCGACACGTCGAGCGCCGTGGTCGGCTCGTCGGCGATGATCAGCTGCGGCTCGGCCGCCAACGCCAGTGCGATCACGACACGCTGGCGCATGCCGCCGGAAAACTGGTGCGGGTAGTGGTCGATGCGCGCCTCGGGAGCCGGGATGCCGGTCTCGCGCAGCAGCGCGATCGCACGATCGCGCGCCTGCGCGGCATCGAGCGGCAAGTGGGCGCGGATCGTCTCGACCAGCTGCCGCCCGACCGTGTACAGCGGGTTCAGCGAGGTCAGCGGGTCCTGGAAGATCGCGCCGATGCGCCGGCCGCGGATGCGACGCAGCACCGCCGGCGGCAGGGCGTCGATGCGCTCGCCGGCCAGGCGTACCTCGCCGGCGGCAATGCGCCCCGGCGGCTCGAGCAGGCCGATGACGGCCGCGCCGGTCAGCGACTTGCCGGCACCGGACTCGCCGACCACGCCGAGGATCTCGCCGGCCCCGATCTCGAGCGAGACCCCGTCGAGCGCGCGCAGCGGGCCACCGCGCCGGCGCGGGAACTCGACGACCAGGTCACGCACCTCGAGCAGCGGGGAGGTCACCGGCACGGTCCTCTCAGCGCAGGCGCGGGTTCAGCGCGTCGCGCAACCAGTCGCCGAGCAGGTTCACGCTCAGCGCGATCAGCACCAGCATCGCGCCCGGGAAGATCGTGATCCACCACTCGCCGCTGAACAGGAAGTCGTTGCCGACGCGGATCAGCGTGCCCAGCGAGGGCGAGGTCGGCGGCACGCCAACGCCGAGGAAGCTCAGCGTCGCTTCGGTGATGATCGCCGTGGCGACCTGGATCGTCGCCAGCACCAGCACCGGCCCCATCACATTGGGCAGCACGTGGCGACGCATGATGCGCGAGGGCGCGACACCGATCACGCGCGCCGCCTGCACATACTCCTTCTGGCGCTCGACCAGCGTCGAGCCGCGCACGGTGCGCGCATAGGGCACCCAGCCCGGCAGCGCGATCGCGAGGATCAGCACGCCGAAGGCGAGCGTCTCGTGGGCGTCGGGGAACAGCGCACGGCCGACCCCGTCGATCAGCAGCGCGACCAGGATGGCCGGGAAGCTCAGCATCACGTCGCACACCCGCATGATCAAGGCGTCGGTGCGCCCGCCGATGAAACCGGACACCAGCCCCAGCGCCACGCCGAGCGCCATCGACAGCAGCACCGAGGCCAGCCCGACCGCCAGCGAGATGCGTGCGCCATACATCAGCGCCGAGAGGATGTCGCGGCCCTGGTCGTCGGTGCCGAGCAGGTACTTGGCGCTGCCGCCCTCCAGCCAGGCCGGTGGCAGCCGCGCGTCGCCGAGCTCGAGCGTGGCGAGGTCGAACGGGTCGTGCGGCGCGACCCAGCCGGCGAACAGGGCACAGA
>DATMJX010000245.1:0-14766 GCA_035553715.1 Methylibium sp. | reverse complement strand
CGAGATCTTCGGCCGGCTCACGGTCGAGGAGAACCTGCGCATGGGCCTGGCCTACCGGCCGGGCAGCACGCCGATCCCGCCGCAGCTCTTCGAGCTGTTTCCCGTGCTGCAGCAGATGCTGCGCCGGCGCGGCGGCGACCTCTCCGGAGGGCAGCAGCAGCAGCTGGCCATCGCCCGTGCCCTGGCCGGGCTGCTGTCGCACGGCCAGAAGCAGTGGCTGGAGATCGGCATGCTGCTGATGCAGGACCCGAAGCTGCTGCTGCTCGACGAGCCGGTGGCCGGCATGACCGACGAGGAAACGGTGCGCACCGCCGAGCTCTTCCTGTCGCTCGAGGGCGAGCACTCGCTGGTGGTCGTGGAGCACGACATGAGCTTCATCCACGCGCTGACCCAGGACAACCCGCGCAAGAAGGTCACCGTGCTGCACGAGGGCCATGTGCTGGCCGAGGGCCCGCTCGCGCAGGTGCAGGCCAACGAGCAGGTCGTGGAAGTCTATTTGGGCCGATGAGATGCTGAAGGTCGACCAGCTCCACCAGTACTACGGCGGCTCGCACATCCTGCGCGGCGTCGGCTTCGAGGCGCGTGCCGGCGAGGTGACCGTCGTGCTCGGCCGCAACGGCGTCGGCAAGACGACGCTGCTGCGCACGTTGATGGGCCTGGTCAAGCCGCGCAGCGGCGAGATCGCGCTGGCCGGTGCCTCGCTGGCCGCGCGCACGCCCTACGAGCGCGCGCGCCTTGGCGTCGGCTACGTGCCCCAGGGCCGCGAGATCTTCGGCCGGCTCACGGTCGAGGAGAACCTGCGCATGGGCCTGGCCAGCCAGCCGCGCGGCAGCAGCATCCCGGCCGAGCTGTTCGAGCTCTTCCCGGTGCTCAAGCAGATGCTCGGCCGCCGCGGCGGCGACCTCTCGGGCGGCCAGCAGCAGCAGCTCGCGATCGCGCGCGCGCTGGCGGCGGGGCCGAAGCTGCTGATCCTCGACGAGCCGACCGAGGGCATCCAGCCCAGCATCATCAAGGACATCGGCCGCGTGATCCGCAAGCTGGCCGACCGCGGCTCGATGGCGATCCTGCTCGTCGAGCAGTACTACGACTTCGCCGCCGAGCTGGCCGACCAGTACCTGGTGATGGAGCGCGGCGAGATCGTGCAGCGCGGCCGCGGCAAGGACATGGTGGCCGAGCGCGTGCGCGAGCGGCTCGCGATCTAGGGTCGCCCTAGGTTCGCCAGACGCGCGGCGGGCAGGCCGCGAGGTCCCAGGCGAGCCCGCGCCAGGCCTGCCACACGGCGGTCAGCAGCGTCCATGCCGGCTCGGCGCGCGGCGCCAGCGCGCGCAGCACGACGAGCCGCGGCTCCGGCGAGGTCGCGCCGCAGCGCGCCGCCAGTGCGTGCGTCGCGGCCACGCCGCGCGCCGCGTCGAGCAGCGCCTCGCTGCGCTCGCGCGGCAGCGGATCGCCCGAGGCGAACCACAGCGTCGCGAGCAGCCGGTCGCCGCCCCAGCCCAGTGGCGAGTCGAGCAGCCGGCCGTCGGCCGCGGCATCGATGCGCGTGCGCTCGAGCCAGACGCCCGGCCACTCGATCGACTGGTCGACGCGCCCGGCATCGAAGGGCGCGCCGCTGGCCGGCAGGCCGAGCGCGAGCAGGTCGGCGCCGATCATCTGCGCACCCGGCGCGAGCTCGAAGCGCAGGCGGTTCTCGACCAGCGCCCCGGCATGGCAGATCGTCTCCATCGGCAGCCATTCGAGGCGGGCGCCCGGCTCGAGCCGGGCCTCGAGCGCCTGCGTGGCCGTCTCGCCGCGGCTGCGGTAGAAGCGCGTCGCACCGGGCGTCGTGACGAGCGCGTGTGCGCCGGGCTCGACGCGCAGGTCGATCGCCAGCGTGTCGCCGCCGACGATGCCGCCCGGCGGATGCACCAGCACGTTGTGGCAGACCGACGGCGCCTCCGGGTAGAGGCTCTTGAGCACCCGCAGCGGCCCGTCGTGGGCGTGCGCGAGGACCGTGCGGTGGGTTTCACGTCGGTAGTGAAGCGCCAGTCGTCCTCGCCAGGCCATGGGTGTGATGCGGTGTCCGGAGTGTCTTGCGTCGATCGCCCGGCGCGTGAGGCCGCGCCGTTGCGCGGCGCAGGACCGCAAGCACGATCTGCGCCGGGGGAGGATAGCCGCTGCCGTCCCGACGCCGCCTCGCGCCGGCGGGGTTCAGGGGTCGGCCGCGGCGCCAGAATCGCGCCATGGCCGCTGTCTTCTCTGCCTCGCCGGTCTGCGGCAACTGCCGCACGCCGATGCAGGCCGTGCGCCTGGCGGGCCACTATGGCCGCGAGGTCGAGCTGGACCTGTGCGAGGGCTGCCACCTCGTCTGGTTCGACCCGATCGAGGCCGCCGGCCTGAGCGGGCCCGGCATCCTGGCGCTGATCGAGCGCATGGCCGCGGCGCAGGCGCTCGCGCACCGCACGCTCGATCCGCAGGCCGGCTGCGCGCGCTGCCGCGGGGCGCTGAAGACGGTGCACAACCGCTCGCGCTGGGGCGCCTCGCTCCAGCTCGAATGTGCTGCCGGGCATGGCGCCTACCAGTCCTTCGGCGAGTTCCTGCGCGAGAAGGGCCTGCTGCGTGCGATGACGCTCACCGACCGCGAGCAGCTGCGGCGGGCCGCGCAGACGCTGGCGTGTGTCAACTGCGGCGCGACGGTCGGCGAGGGCGAGCCCGCGTGCAGCCACTGCGGCTCGGTGCCGGCCTTGTTCGACGTCGCGCGGCTCGCGCGTGCGCTCGACCCCGAGGGCGCGACCGAGGCGCATGCGGTGCATGCGACCGCGGCCGAGCGCGACGCGCTGCGCTGCGCGGCCTGTGGCGCCACGCAGCCGGCGGGCGCGTCCCTGCGCTGTGTCCAGTGCGGCGCGACGCTCGCCGCCACCCGGCTGGCCGATGCCCATGCCCAGGTCGCGGCCCTGGCAGCGGCGCTGCGTGCGCATGCCGAGCGGCCCGCGCCGCACGTGGTGGCGCGCCGGCTGGCCGGGCATGCGCCGGCGGCCGCGCGCGAGCGCGAGTTCGTCGAGCGCCTGCGCGCCGAGAACGACGCCCAGCTCGGCCGGGGCGAGCCGCAGATCTTCACCGAGCCGCTGATCGGTGCCGCGAGCCGCTGGCGCCTCGCCGTGCTCGCGGGCCTGCTGCTGTGGTGGTGGCTGCAGTCAGGCGCCTGAGCCGTCGCCGCGGCGGCGCTCGACCGTCCAGCGCGCCACGGCCGTGCGCAGCTGCGTCGGCGTGAAGGGCTTGGACACGCAGTCGTTCATGCCGGCCGCGGCGGCCGCGTCGAGGTCCTCCTGCAGCACCGCGGCGGTCAACCCGATGATGGGCAGCGCCGCGGCATCGCGGCGCTGGCGCAGCGCGCGGGTCGCGTCGAGGCCGTTGAGCGTGGGCATGTGCACGTCCATCAGCACGAGGTCGAAGGCGCCGCCGGCGCGGTCGTAGACCTCGATCGCCTCGCGCCCGTCGGCGGCCGGGGTGACGAGGGCGCCCCATTCGCGCAGCAGCGTGTCGGCGATCAGCAGGTTGACCGGGTTGTCCTCGGCCAGCAGCACGCGCAGGCCCCGCAGCGAGGCGGCCGGGGTGTTCCCGGGCGAGGGCGGTGCGGCCGTGGGGGGCAGCGGCAGCGCGACCCAGAAGCGACTGCCCTGGCCGGGCTGGCTGTCGACGCCGACCGCGCCGCCCAGCAGCTGGGCGAGCTCGCGGCAGATCGCGAGGCCGAGGCCGGTGCCGCCGTAGCGGCGCGTGGTCGAGTCGTCGGCCTGGGTGAAGGGCACGAACAGCCGCGCCGCGGTGGCCGCGTCGATGCCGATGCCGGTGTCGCTCACCTCGAAGCGCAGCGACCCGCCGGGGCCGGGCGCGGCGCGCAGGGTCACGCCGCCGTCGGCGGTGAACTTGAGCGCGTTGGCGAGGTAGTTGGAGAGGATCTGGCGCAGGCGCGTCGGGTCGCCGCCGACATGCGAGGGCAGCGCCGGATCGAGCTCGAGCCGCCAGGCCAGGCCCTTGAGACGCGCGAGCTCGCCGAAGGTCTCGCCGAGCGTGCGCAGCAGCGCGTGCAGGTCGAAGTCGACGCACTCGGTCTTGAGCTCGCCGGCCTCGATCTTCGACAGGTCGAGCACCGCCGACACCAGCCGCGCCAGGTGCTCGGCGCTGCCGACCAGCTGGTCGAGGAAGTCGCGCAGCCGGGCCGGGTCGGCACGGCTGTCGAGCGCGAGCCGTGCCAGCCCGAGCACGCCGTTGAGCGGCGTGCGGATCTCGTGGCTCATGTTCGCGAGGAAGCGGCTCTTGGCGCGGTTGGCGATCTCGGCCTGGTCCTTGGCGGTGGCCAGCGCGCGCTCGGCCTGCTTGCGCTCGCTGAGGTCGACGAGCACCGCCATGATGGCCGGGCCTTCGGGCGTGGCCACGTGCACGCCCGAGGCGAGCACGTGGCGCTCGCTGCCATCGCGCAGCCGCAGGCCGACCTCGAGCGGCGGCACGGCCGCGCCGATCGGCGCCCGCGTCAGCTCGGCCATGCGCCGCGTGGCGTGCTCGCGCCAGGGCGGCTGCACCAGCGAGAGCAGCTCGATGCCGAACATCTGCTCGGCGGCGTCGTAGCCGAGCAGCGCCAGCGCGGCGCGGTTGGCCTGCAGCACGCGGCCGTCGCGGTGGAGCACGAAGGCGGTCGACGCGCGGTCGAACAGCTCGCGGTAGAGCTGCTCGCTGCCCTCGAGGCGCTGGCGCGCCTCGACCGCGTCGGTGACGATGTCGCCGATGCCCCAGAAGCCGGCGAAGCCGCCCTGCCGGTCGAAGGCCGCCTCGCCGCTGAGACTCAGGTACTCGACGCGGCCGTCGCGCTGCGGCAGGCGCCACAGCAGGTCGCGGAAGGCGCGGCGCGCCTCGAGGTCGGCGCGGTGTGCCGCCCACGCCGCGGGGCCGAGCTCGATGCCGGTGATCTCCCAGGGCTGCAGGCCCTGCACGGCCGTCGGCACGATGGCGGCGCGGCGCGCGTCGGTCGCGGCCATCTGGGTGAAGCGCAGCTCCGCGTCCTGTTCCCAGTAGCAGTCGGTCGCGAGGCCGAGCAGCTTGCGGAAGCGGTGCTCCTGCTCCTTGGCCCCGTGCAGCGAGCGCACCAGGGCGCTGGCCAGCAGTGCGGCCACCAGCGTGCTGAACAGCACCAGCACCGCATTGAGCACCAGCGCCTCGAGCGTCGGTTCGCGCACCTCCGGCCCGCCCAGCGTGCCGCGCAGCTCGGCCGCGTACATCGCGAGCAGCGAGGCCAGGCAGGCCACGCAGGCCGCGACGGCGGCGCGCAGGCCGACGAAGACGCCGGCGACGATGACCACCAGCGCGTAGAAGCCCGGCATGCTCGAGTGCAGCCCGGCGCCGCTGGCCAGCGGCAGCAGCGTGACCGTCGCGTAGCCGGCGATCAGCACGCTCCCCATGCCGAGATCCCGGCGCCCGTAGCGCAGCAGCACCAGCCCGGCGATCACCGCGATCGCGACGCCGAAGGGCAGCAGCAGCATCGCCGGCCGCCAGGGCGCGGCGAAGCTCGCGAACTGCACCGCCACCAGCAGGGCCACCGTCGGCACGCCGGCCAGGCCGATGGCGATGAAGGCGCGCGCGATCAGCGCGTCCACCTCCTCCTGGGCGCGCGAGTCGGGCGGTCGGGAGGGCGTCGTGTCCATGGTCGAGGCGCTACCAGCGGCGGCCGAGCATCAGGTGGCCGGCCAGGTAGGCGCTGGTCGCGCGGGCATCGGGGCCGAAGGGCAGCAGCGCGTTCGTGTAGCGCACGGTCTTGGGCTTCAGGTACTCGAGCGTGGCCGACCACTCCCAGCCGGGCGCCGGCTTCCAGCGCAGCCCGCCGGTCGCGTGCCACTCGCCGATCGGCGCGAGCATCGGGCTGGTGGTCTCGGCCGGCACCGGGTTGGCGGCGTGGTTCAGTCCGGCGTAGACGCGCCAGCGCGCGTCGACGTCCCAGGCCAGGCCGAGCGCGGTGACGGTCTGGTCGCGCCACGCCAGGGGCTGTGTGAGCTGCAGCATGGGCGGCGCGTCCGGCGTGGCCGGGTCGGACGCGTGCAGGGTGGCGCGGCGCAGCGCCGTCGACCAGGCCAGCCGCGTCAGCTCGACCGACAGCAGCAGCGCCGGCGTGGCCTGCCAGGCCAGGCCGAGCCCGAGCTCCTCGGGCAGCGCGAAGCCGTCGAAGCGCACCCGGCCGTAGCGGACCCGGCCGAGGCCGAGCGCGCTCAGGTCGGCCTCGAGCTGCCCCGAGCGCAGCGGCAGCGGCGTCTTCGTGCCGTAGGCCAGGCCCAGCGTCCAGCCGGGCCGGGGTTCGTAGAGCGCGCCAAGCCGCAGCGACAGGCGCCGCGCCTGCAGCCCGGTGATGTCGAGGCCGAAGAAGCTGTCTGCCGGGCCGGCGCCGGCGCGCGAGGTGCGCGGAAAGAACTCCTGCTTCGCGCGCGCCAGCGTCAGCGGCAGCGCCACGCCGAAGGACAGCGTCTCGCTCGCACGCCAGGCCAGCGCCGGCGTCAGCCGGCCGATGCCGAACACCAGCGCCGCGTTGTCGCGCGTGCCGAAGGCCGTCGCGAGGTCACGGTAGACGAAGCCGGCACCGCCCTGGCCGAACAGGCCGATGCCGGCGACCAGCGGGGTGCCGGCCAGCGGCAAGGTCCAGCCGAAGCCGCCGAGGCCGATGAACTCGTTGGTGACGCCGGTGTCGTTGCCGAAGGCGTCCGCATGGCGCTGGCGCGAGTTCGCGGCCTCGACGAAGACGTCCAGCGCCGGTGCGCGCAGCCGGGCGATGCCGGCCGGGTTGGTGTTGAGCGCGGTGGTGTCGCGCGCCACGGCCAGGTCCGCGCCGCCCATGCCGACCGATTCGGTGCCGAAGCCGATCAGGTTCAGGCCGTTGTTGGCGCCGGCGGGGTCGGCCGCCAGCGCTGCCAGCAGCCCCCCGAGTACCGCGGCGCGGCACGCTGCAGCGGCCGGGCTGTCCGTCATCGTCCGATCTCCACAGGTCTCGCGTGAGCCATGCTAGGGGTGGCGCCACCGACGCGAGCCGAGGAACTGCCGGGGCTTCGACAGCATCTTCCGTGCTTTGCGGCACGGGCGCCAGCCCCTCGGCGGGGGAGGTCCGGCCGCCCGGCGCCGCGGCTCCCGGCCGGGGGGTCAGTCGCGGGTCACGGGGGCGGTCGTGGACGGTGCGGCGGCGCCGTCGGAGCGCGCGCCGAGCCAGCGCACCAGCACGGCCCGCAGGCCCGGCGGGTCGAAGGGCTTGGCGAGGAAGTCGTCCATGCCGGCGGCCAGGCAGGCCTGGCGGTCCTCGGCGAAGGCGTTGGCGGTCAGCGCGACGATCGGCGTGTGCGCATGCTGGGGCAGCGCGCGCAGCCGGCGCGTCGCCTCCAGGCCGTCCATGCGCGGCATCTGCACGTCCATCAGCACGAGGTCGTAGGGGCCGCAGGCGGCGCGCTCGAGTGCCTGCGCCCCGTCGCAGGCGTATTCGACCAGCAGACCGGCATCGCCCAGCAGCGTGCCGGCGATGATCCGGTTGACCGGGTCGTCCTCGACGAGCAGCACGCGCTGTCCGGCGAAGGCCGGCGCGGCCGACAGCGCCGCCGCGGTCGCCGGTTCGGTCGTGCCGAGGTCGAGCAGCGCGGTGAACCAGAAGCGGCTGCCCTGGCCGGGCACGCTCTCGGCACCGGCGTCGCCGCCCATCAGGCGGGCGAGCTTGCGCGTCACCGCCAGGCCCAGGCCGGTGCCGCCGTGCTCGCGCGTCGCGCTGTTGTTGGCCTGCTCGAAGGGGCGGAACAGCCGCTCGAGCGTCGCCGCGTCGATGCCGATGCCGCTGTCCTCGACCTCGAAGCGCACCCGCAGGCGCGCCGCGCCGGCCGGCATGGCGGTGACGCGCAGGGTGATGCGCCCGTGCTCGGTGAACTTGATGGCATTGGCGACGTAGTTCAGCAGCGCCTGCTGCAGCCGTGTCGCGTCGCCGAGCAGCGGCGTGCCGAGCGCCGGCAGCTCGGTGGCGATCGCCAGGCCCTTGGCCTGGGCGCGGTTGCCCAGCATCGAGACGACGTTGGCGACCACCCCCTCGAGCCGCAGCGGGGCATGGGCCAGCTCGAACTTGCCGGAGTCGATCTTCGAGAGGTCGAGGATCGCGTTGATCACCTCGAGCAGGTGGCTGGAGGCGGCCTCGAGCGTGTCCAGCCGCGCGGCCTGCTCGGGGCCGAGCCCGGCGCGGCGGATCAGGTGGACCATGCCGGCGATCGCATTGAGCGGCGTGCGGATCTCGTGCGACATGTTGGCGAGGAAGGCGCTCTTGGCGACGTTGGCCGTCTCGGCCGCCTCCTTCGCGGCGGTCAGCTCGGCGGTGCGCTCGGCGACCAGGCGCTCGAGCCCGTCGCGGTGCAGCCTGAGCTCCTCCTCGGCGCGCCGGCGCGCGCTGACGTCGCGCACCGACGCGGCGATGAAGGCGCCGGCCTCGGTGTGCACCGGCCCGAGGCTGATCTCGACCGGGAAGCTCAGGCCGTCGCGGCGCAGCGCCAGCATGTTCATCGTGCTGGTGGTGTTGCGCACCTGCGGTTGCGCGGCGTAGTGCTCGCGCAGCTGCACGTGCGCGGCGCGGTGCTCGGGCGGCACCAGCATCTCGAGGCTCGATCCGACCAGCGCGTCGCGCGCGAAGCCGAACAGGCGCTCCGCCTTGGCATTGACCTCGGCGATGCGCCCGTCGGGGCCGACCAGCAGCATCGCGTCGGGCGCCGCCTCGAGCAGCGCGCTGCGCTGGCGCCGGGCGGCCTCGTCGCGCTCGACCGCCAGCGCGTTGGCGCGCACCGCACGGGCCTGGAGGTGGACGGCGCCGTAGACCGTCAGCGCGAGCAGGGCGAAGCCGATGCGCAGCGGCCAGGGGTCGGAGGGCATGCTCGTCCAGCCGCCGCGCGGCACGGCGGCGATCTGCCAGGCCCCCTGCGGCAGATCGAGCGTCGTCAGCACGGGCTGGTCGGCGAACAGCGCGGCACGGCCGCGGAACACCGGCCCGTCCGCGCCGGTCGCGTCGGTGCCGCGCAGCGCGAGCTCGATCGGGCTGTCGGGGTCGTCGAGGCCGCTGATCCGGAACAGCCGGTCGGCGTCGATGACGGCGCTGACCAGGCCCCAGAAGCGCTCGCCGCCGCTGGCGTCGGGCAGGTACACCGGCAGCCGCGCGATCAGGCCGACGCCGCCTTGCACCAGCTTCAGCGGGCCGGCGAGCACGATCTGGCGCGAGCGCCGGGCCCGCTCGGCCGCCTCGGCCTGCGCCGGTTCGCGGCGGTAGTCCAGGCCGATCGCGCGCTCGTTGCCCTGCAGCGGCACCATCAGCCGCACAACCATGTCGGGCGCGGCGCCGATGTTGCGCAGCTGGGTCTGGCCTTCGAGCAGCGGCTGCGCGGCGCGCTCGAAGCGCGCCTGGTCGAGCCCGGGCTCGAGGTTGATCACACTCACCAGGCCGCGCACCAGCTGCAGGTCACCGTACAGGTGCCCGGCCAGGCGCTCGCGCGTCTCGGCCAGCCGGCGCTGGACCTCGGCGCGCCGCTCGGCGGTCTCGCTCGCCGCATTCAGCTGCTCGACGTAGGCGCCGGCGGCCAGGGTCGCGAGCGCGAAGGCCAGTGCAATCCAGTGGATCAGGGCGGTCGGGCGGGGCATGGCGCGGGGAGCGGGTGATCAACCGACTGTAGGGCCGGCGATCGCGCGCGCCGGGACGTCGGCTTGCGCCAGATCAAGCCGGTGAGAAGGGCGTCACGCGACCACGCCCTTGCCGCGCAGGAACTCGTCGACCAGCTGCAGCCGCACCAGCGGGTCGGTCAGCGCCATCAGCTGCTGCTTGGCTGCCAGCGGGATCGGCAGGATCTCGCACCAGCGGTTGGCCAGCCAGCCGGCGTCCTCGAAGCGGTAGGGCTCGAGGAAGGGCGCGTGCCCCTGGGCCTGCAGCGTCGCGATCGCGGCCTGCAGGCCCTGCACGGTGCCGTGCAGCGCGTCGGGGGGCGCGAGGACCGCGTCGTCGGCGAGCCACTCGGCGTCGGCGACCCACAGCCCGTTGGACTGCTGGCGCGGCTGCAGCGCGCGAAAGCGCTGCGTGCCGTGGCCCTGCACCTGCAGGATGCCGGGGGTCGGACTGTCGACCTCGTCGAGCTGGGCGAGGCAGCCGACCTCCTCGAGCACCACCGGCTCGGCGCCGCCACGCACCTCGGCGCCGCGGCGCAGCGCGATCACGCCAAAGGGCTGCTGCTCGCGCAGGCAGCGCCCGATCAGGTCGAGGTAGCGGGCCTCGAAGACCTTGAGACCGAGCTTGCCACCCGGGAACAGCACGGCCTGCAGCGGGAACAGCGCGAGTTCAGCGGGCATCGAGTTCACGGTGGCGGACCAGCGTCGCGCCATGGTCGTTGAAGCGCCGCGCCAGCTGCTCGGCGACGTAGACCGAGCGGTGCTGGCCGCCGGTGCAGCCGATCGCCACCGTCAGGTAGGCGCGCTGGTCGCGCTCGAAGGCGGGGAGCCAGCGGCGCAGGAAGGCCTCGATCTGGGCGATCAGCTCGGCGGCCTCGGGCTGCTGCTCGAGGAACTGCGCGACCGGCGCGTCGCGCCCGGTCAGCGGGCGCAGCTCGGGCGTGTAGAAGGGGTTGGGCAGCACCCGCATGTCGAACACCAGGTCGGCGTCGAGCGGCACGCCCTGCTTGTAGGCGAAGGACTCGAACACCAGCGTCAGCGCGCCGGCCGGGGCCTGCACCTGCTCGAGCACCCAGGCGCGCAGCTGGGCGGCGCGCAGCTGGCTGGTGTCGATGACGGCGGCCTGCTCGCGCAGCTCGGCGAGCAGGCGGCGCTCGAGTTCGATCGCCTCGGTCAGCGCGCGCTGCGGATCGCCCTCGCCGCCGTCGCGGCTCAGCGGGTGGCGGCGGCGCGTCTCCGAGTAGCGGCGCACCAGGGTGTCGGTGCTGGCGTCGAGGAAGATCGCGCGCACCCGCACGCCGGCGCTGCCGAGCTCGCCGAGCAGCGGCCGCAGGTGCGGCAGCGAGGCGGCGCTGCGCACGTCGACCGCGACCGCGAGCGGGCGGGCGGTGCGGTCGGCGCGGCCGCGCTCGAGCTGCAGCAGCGCGGGCAGCAGCTCGGGCGGCAGGTTGTCGACGCAGTAGTAGCCGGCGTCCTCGAGCGCGTTGAGCGCGACCGACTTGCCTGAGCCGGAGATGCCGGTCAGCAGCAGCACCTCGAGCGGCGCCGTCATGGGCGTTCCACGGCCGACGGAGCCGCCGGGCGGCCCCGCAGCGGGGCGCGGGCTGGCTTGGCACGGCCTGCAGCGTCGTCCGTCTGCTGCGCGGCGCCGAGCAGCGCGCGCGCGTGCGCGCGCCGGGTCTCGCCGGCCGCGCCGCCGAGCATGCGCGCGAGCTCGTCGATGCGCGCCTCGCCGGCCACCGGCTCGACCGTGCTCTCGGTCGCACCGCCTTGCGCGGCCTTGCGCACCACCAGCTGGGCGTCGGCGCAGGCCGCGACCTGCGGCAGGTGGGTCACGCACAGCACCTGGCGGTCGCGGCCGAGGCGCTGCATCAGCGCGCCGACGCGATCGGCCACGCTGCCGCCGACGCCGGCATCGATCTCGTCGAAGATCAGCGTGCCGGCCTCGCCGAGCGCGCTGGTGGTCACCGCGATCGCCAGCGCGATGCGCGAGAGCTCGCCGCCGGAGGCCACCTTGGCGAGGGCGCGCGGCGTGCTGCCGGCATGGCCGGCGACGCGGAACTCGGCGCTCTCGAGGCCGTGGCGCTGCGGCTCGGCCAGCGGCTCGAGCACGACCTCGAAGCACCCGCCGGCCATGCCGAGCTGCTGCATCGCGGCGGTGATCGCCGCGGCCAGCTTCGGCGCGGCGGCGTGGCGCTGCTTCGAGACGGACCGGGCCGCCGTCTCGAGGGCCTGGCGTGCGGCCGCGGCCTCGCGCTCGAGCGCCGCGAGGTCGGCCGCGGCCTCCAGCTGCGCAAGCTCCTCGCGCCACTGCACGAGCAGTGCCGGCAGGTCCTCGGGCGCACGGCGGTGGCGTCGCGCCAGGCCGAGCCAGGCGCCGAGCCGCTCGTCGAGCGATTGCAGGCGCTCGGGCTCGAGCTCGCTGCGGCGCAGTGCCGCGGCCAGGGTGTGCGCCGCGTCCTGCAGCTGGGCCTGTGCGCTGCGCAGCACCTCGAGCGGTTCGGCCAGCGCGGCGTCGTGCTCGACCACGCCCTCGAGCGCGTCGAGGGCCTGCGCGGTGCGGGCCTCGGCCGAGGCCTCGTCCGTGTCGATCGCGGCGAGCGCCGTCTGCAGCGCCTCGAGGATGGCCTGCGCATGGCTGAGCCGGCGGTGCTCGGCGTTCAGCTCCGGCCACTCGTCGGCCCCGGGGGCGAGCTTGTCGAGTTCGCCGATCTGCCAGGCCAGGCGCTCGCGCTCGCGCTCGAGCTCGCCCTGGCGGCGCTGCGCTCCGTCGAGCCGCTCGGCGGCGGTGCGCCAGCGCCCCCAGGCCGCGGCGAGCGGCGCCGTCTCGGCGCCGGCATAGGCATCGAGCAGCGCACGCACCGCGTCGGGCCGGGTCAGGCTCTGCCAGGCGTGCTGGCCGTGGATGTCGAGCAGGTGCTCGGCCGCCTCGCGCAGCTGCGCGACGGTGGCCGCGCTGCCATTGATCCAGGCGCGGCTCTTGCCCTGCGCGTCGAGCGTGCGGCGCAGCAGCAGCGCCTCGCCGTCCGCCTCGAAGCCGGCCTCGGCGAGCCAGTCGCGCAGCGCGGCGGGCGTGTCGAACTCGGCCGCGATCTCGGCACGCGCCGCGCCCTCGCGCACCACGCCGGCGTCGCCGCGGCCGCCCAGCGCGAGCTGCAGCGCGTCGACCAGGATCGACTTGCCGGCGCCGGTCTCGCCGGTCAGCGCACTGAAGCCGGGCGCGAACTCGAGCTCGAGCGCGCGCACGATCACGAAGTCGCGAAGACTGAGGCGGCGCAGCATGTGTTCAACCGGAGACTCAAGGCACCGAATGCCCTGCCTGCGCCGACCTGCCGAGTGGACGCCGGGGCTCCGGCTCCGCCGGGCCGATGGCGTCGCCCCCTGGAGGGGGAGCGGCGCAGCCGCAACGGGGGTGGGTCATGTCACCATGCCCTCGTTCCAGTGCAGCTTGCGGCGCAGCGTGCCGTAATAGCTCCAGCCGCGCGGGTGCAGCACGCGAATGCGGTGGTCGCTGCGGCGCACGCACACACGGTCGCCGTGCAGCAGGCTGGCCAGCCCCTGGTGATCGAAGTTCACGCTGGCGTCGCGGCCGGCGACGATCTCGATCACCACCTCGCCGTCGTCGGGCAGCACGATCGGGCGGTTGGTCAGCGCGTGCGGCGCGATCGGCACCATCACCCAGCCGGCGATGCCCGGGTGCAGGATCGGCCCGCCGGCCGACAGCGCATAGGCGGTCGAGCCGGTCGGCGAGGAGAGGATCAGCCCGTCGGCGCGGAAGTTGGCGACGAACTGCTGCTGCACCGACACGCGCAGCTCGACCATGCCGGCGGTCGCGCCGCGGCTGACGACGACGTCGTTGACCGCGAAGCTCTCGTGGATCAGCTCGTGGCCTTCGCCCTGCGGCCGCTTCACGCAGCCGGCCAGCATGGTGCGGTGCTCTTCCTCGTAGTCGCCGGCGATCATCGGCGCGAGCGTCTCGCGCAGTTCGGTCAGCGGGATGTCGGTCATGAAGCCGAGCCGCCCCTGGTTGATGCCGATCAGCGGCAGGCCGTGGCTGGCCAGCGCGCGTGCGGTCGACAAGAAGGTGCCGTCGCCACCGATGACGATCGCGAGATCGCAGTGCGCGCCGATCGCCTGGGCATCGAGCACGCTGTAGCCCGGCAGATCGGAGGCCAGTGCGGTGGCGGCATCGAGCGAGACCTCGAGCCCCTGGCTCGACAGGAACTCGGCCATCTCCGCCAGCACCTCGCGGCTGCCCGGCGCCTGGTATTTGCCCACGAGGGCGGCGTGTCGGAAGCGGCTCGGCATCGTGCAGAAATTACACCACAGGGGCTGCGCCCTAGAATGGACCGGCCATGCTTGACGACCGCGCCAGGACCCTGCTGAAGACGCTCGTCGAACGCTACATCGCCGACGGCCAGCCGGTCGGCTCGCGCACGCTGTCGCGGGCCTCGGGGCTCGAGCTCAGCCCGGCGACGATCCGCAACGTGATGGCCGATCTCGAGGAGCTCGGCCTGATCGCCAGCCCGCACACCAGCGCCGGGCGCGTGCCCACCGCCAAGGGCTACCGGGTGTTCGTCGACACGATGCTGACCGCGCGGCCCTTCGACCTCGCCAGCGTCGAGGATGCCGCGACCCAGCAGCATCTGCGCGAGCAGCTCCAGCCCGACCAGCCGCAGCGCGTGATCGCGCATGCCGCGCAGGTGCTGGGCAATCTGTCGCAGTTCGTCGGCGTCGTGACCGCGCCGCGCAAGGCCAGCGTGTTCCACCACATCGAGTTCATGCGGCTGAGCGAGCGGCGCGTGTTGGTGATCCTGGTGGCGCCCGACGGCGATGTGCAAAACCGCGTCATCTTCACCGCCCAGGACTACACCCAGGCGCAGCTGATCGAGGCCAGCAATTTCCTCACCGCCAATTACGGCGGTTGCACGCTCGAAGAAGTGCGTGCGCGCTTGAAGACCGAGGTCGAGGCCCTGCGCGGCGAGATCGCGACGCTGATGCAGGCCGCGGTGCAGGCCGGCAGCGAGGCGGCGGACGAGGGCGCCGAGCAAGTCGTGATCGCCGGCGAGCGCAACCTGCTCGCCGTGCAGGACT
>DATMJX010000244.1:0-14876 GCA_035553715.1 Methylibium sp. | reverse complement strand
GACTTCGTCACTGGTGCAGCTCGCGCCGTCGCCCTTGACGATCTGCGCCATGACGCCCGCGGACGGGGCCGGCACCTCGAGCACGACCTTGTCGGTCTCGATCTCGATCAGGATCTCGTCGGCGGCGACCGCCTCGCCGGGCTTCTTCTTCCACTGCAGCAGCGTGGCCTCGGCCACGGATTCGCTGAGCTGGGGGACTTTGACTTCGATGATGGCCATGATGTTCTTCGATGGAGTCTGAGGAGGCGCGCCGGCGGGAGCCGATCAGGCTCCCGCGCGCTCGCAGCGCCGGCCCGGCGTCACTTCGTCAGGACGAAACCCTTGAGCTTGCCGTAGGCCTGGTCGAGCAGCGCCTTCTGCTGCTCCTGGTGCAGGTGGGCATAGCCGACCGCCGGCGAGGCCGAGGCCGGGCGCCCGGCGTAGCCGAGCTTCTGCCCTTCGTGCATGTTCTCGTGGATGTAGTGCTGCACGAAGAACCACGCACCCTGGTTCTGCGGCTCGTCCTGGCACCACACGATCTCGGTCGCCGAGGGGTACTTCTTCATCTCCGCGGCGAAGGCCTTGTGCGGGAAGGGATAGAGCTGCTCGACACGGATCACGGCCGTGTCGTAGGCCTTCTTCTCCTCGCGCTTCTTGACCAGGTCGTAGTAGACCTTGCCCGAGCAGGCGATGAGGCGCCGCACCTTGGCGGCATCGATCTCCTCGCTGCGCTCCCCGATCACGGTCTTGAACTCGCCGCGCGTGAAGTCCGTCAGCGGCGAGGTCGCGTCCTTGTTCCGCAGCAGCGACTTGGGCGTCATGATGACCAGCGGCTTGCGGAACACGCGCACCATCTGCCGGCGCAGCAGGTGGAAGATCTGGCTGGCCGAGGTCGGCTGGCAGATCTGCATGTTGTTGTCGGCCGCCAGCTGCATGAAGCGCTCGAGGCGTGCCGAGCTGTGCTCGGGGCCCTGCCCCTCGTAGCCGTGCGGCAGCATCATCGTCAGGCCGTTGGCACGGCCCCACTTGACCTCACCGGAGGCGATGAACTGGTCGATGACGACCTGCGCGCCGTTGACGAAGTCGCCGAACTGCGCCTCCCAGATCGTCAGCGTGTTCGGGTCGGCGCTGGCATAGCCGTACTCGAAGCCGAGCACCGCCTCTTCCGACAGGATCGAGTCGATCACGACGAAGGGCGCCTGGCCGTCGGCCACGTGCTGCAGCGGCGTGTAGGTGCCCTCGTCCCACTTTTCGCGGTTCTGGTCGTGCAGCACCGCGTGGCGGTGCGTGAAGGTGCCACGGCCGCAGTCCTCGCCGGACAGGCGCACCGGGTAGCCGCTGGCCACCAGCGAAGCGAACGCGAGGTGCTCGCCCATGCCCCAGTCGACATTGATCTCGCCGCGACCCATCGCGGCGCGGTCGGCCAGCACCTTCTCCACCAGCGGATGGGCCTTGAACTTCGGCGGCAGCGTCGTCAGCCGCTCGGACAGGCGCTTGATCTCGGCCAGCGGCAGCGCGGTGTCGGCCGCGTCGGTCCACTTCTTCGCCAGGTAGGGCGTCCAGTCGACCGCGTACTTGCTCTTGAAGTTGGTCAGCACCGGATCGACCGTGTGCCGGCCGGCATCCATCGCCGCGCGGTAGGCCTTGGCCATCTCGTCCGGCGCCTCGGGCTTGAGCGTGCCCTGCGTCACCAGCTTCTCCGCGTACAGCTTGCGCGTACCGGGGTGGGCCGCGATCTTCTTGTACATCAGCGGCTGGGTCAGCGAGGGCGTGTCCTGCTCGTTGTGGCCCAGCTTGCGGAAGCAGATGATGTCGACGACGACGTCCTTGTTGAACTCCTGCCGGTAGTCCAGCGCGAGCTGTGTGCACAGCACGACTGCCTCGGGGTCGTCACCGTTCACGTGCAGCACCGGCGCCTCGATCATCTTGACGACGTCGGAGCAGTACAGCGTCGAGCGCGTGTCGCGCGGGTCGCTGGTGGTGAAGCCGATCTGGTTGTTGATCACCAGGTGCAGCGTGCCGCCGGTGTAGTAGCCGCGCGTCTGCGCCAGCGCCAGCGTCTCCATCACGACGCCCTGGCCGGCGAAGGCCGCGTCGCCGTGCACCAGCACCGGCAGCACCGAGGCGCCGTCCGTGTCGCCGCGACGGTCCAGGCGGGCCTTGACCGAGCCCTCGACCACCGGGTTGACGATCTCCAGGTGCGAGGGGTTGAAGGCCAGGCTCAGGTGCACCGGACCGGTCGGCGTGGTCACGTCGCTGGAGAAGCCCTGGTGGTACTTGACGTCACCGGCCGGCAGGTCTTCCTTGGCGGTGTGGTCGAACTCGGCGAACAGGTCGGCGGGCATCTTGCCCAGCGTGTTGACCAGCACGTTCAGGCGGCCGCGGTGGGCCATGCCGATCACGATCTCCTGCACGCCGCGCTCGCCGGCGCGGCGCACCACCTCGTCCATGCTGGCGATGAAGCTCTCGCCGCCCTCGAGCGAGAAGCGCTTCTGGCCGACGTACTTGGTGTGCAGGTAGCGCTCCAGGCCCTCGGCCGCGGTCAGGCGCTCGAGGATCTGCGTCTTCTTCTCGGCGCTGAAGCTCGGCTTGGCACGCACGCGCTCCAGGCGCTCCTGCCACCAGCGCTTCTCGACCGGCTCGGTGATGTGCATGAACTCGGCACCGATCGAGCCGCAGTAGGTCTCGCGCAGCGCCTGCAGGATCTCGCGCAGCGTCTGCTGCTCAGCGGTCGTGAAGTAGGTGTTCGTCGCGCTGAACGTGATGTCCATGTCGGACTCGCTCAGGTCGTAGAACGCCGGGTCCAGCTCGGGGATCTTCGGGCGCTCGGTGCGCTTGAGCGGATCGAGGTCGGCCCAGCGCGCGCCCAGCGAGCGGTAGGCGGCGATCAGCGACTGGACATAGACCTGCTTGCGCGCGACGGCCAGTTCGGCCGCGCTGGCCTTGATCGCGAAGGCATTGGCCTTGGCGCGCTGCGCAAAGGACTCGACGACCGGGGCGTGGGCGACATCGCGGCTGTCCGAGCCATCGGCGGCCGGAACGTTCTGAAGCGCGTCGAAGTAGGCGCGCCACTTGTCGGGCACCGCGGTCGGGTTGTCGAGGTAGGCCTCGTACAGCTCCTCGACATACGGCGCGTTGCTGCCGAACAGATAGGAGTTCGAGCGGTATTGCTGCATCATCTTTCGCTCACCTTTCACTCCGGTTTCCGGAGCTACGGCTGGTTGCACAACCTTCCGCGACACGGCTGCACCGGATGGCGGATTGCGACCCCCTTGAAATCCCGTCGCCGCGGCAACGGGGTGTCAAGGGACGGGGAAGGACCCTTGGATGGAGCCGGACTGTAGCACCGGGAGCGCTACAAGGTGCATCCTTGTAGCAGCCGGTTCACTGCACCGCCCGCGACGCCGGCGGCTGGTCGCGCGGCGCGGTGAAGACTTCGCCGACGTCGACGGCGTCGAAACGGTACTGGGCACCGCAGAACTCGCAGGCGACGTCGGCCGCGCCGCGCTCGGCGATCAGCCCGTCGATCTCCTCGCGCCCCAGACCCCGCAGCATGCCGGCCACGCGCTCGCGCGAGCAGCGGCAGGCGAAGCGCGGGCCGCTCTCGCCCTGCAGCGGCTCGAAGCGCAGCACCCGCTCTTCCCAGAACAGGCGGCGCAGGATGGTGTCGGCATCGAGCGTCAGCAGCTCCTCGCGCGTCAGCGTCGCGGCCAGGTGGGCGATGCGGTTGAAGCCCTCGCTCAGGCCGATCTCGTCCTCGTTGCGGGCGCCCGCCAGGTTGCCGGCGCCCTCGACGGGCAGGCGCTGAATCAGCAGGCCGGCGGCGATGTGGTCGTCGGCCGCCAGCACGAGGCGGGTGTCGAGCTGCTCGGACTGCAGCATGTAGTGCTCCAGCACCTCGGCCAGGTTCTGCAGCGGCTCACGCCGGTCGCCATGCAGCGGCACGACGCCCTGGTAGGGCTGCTGCCCGGGCAGGCGGTCCTTGGGGTCGAGCGTGATCGCGCAGCGCCCCTTGCCGCCGACATTGACCAGCGCCTCGAGCCGCGCATCGGCGGGCACCTCCGCCAGCACCGTCGCCGTGGCGCGCAGCGCCAGGTCGGGCTGCACCTCCGCAACCGCCAGCTTGACCGGGCCGTCGCCGGAGATCTGCAGGATCAGCGCGCCGTTGAACTTGATGTTCGACTGCATCAGCACGCCGGCCGCGGCCATCTCGCCGAGCAGCGCACGCACGGGGGCCGGGTAGCCACCGGCGGCCTCGCGACGGCCGAGCAGGTCGGTCCAGGCGTCGGTCAGGCGCACAAGCATGCCGCGCACCGGCATGCCTTCGAACAGGAATTTGTGGAGTTCGCTCATCGACGTCACATGGGGATCAAGCAATGCGCTTCAACGCCGTCTTGTAGCGCGCGCCGCGCGCCGCATAGCCCTCGGCGCCGCGGCGGATGCGCTCCAGGTCCTCGGGCTTCACCGGCCGCACCGCCTTGGCCGGGCTGCCGAGGATCAGCATGCCCTCCTCGGCGAACACCTTGCCCTCGGTCACCAGCGCGCCGGCGCCGACCAGGCAGCGCGGGCCGATCACGGCGCCGTTGAGCACCACGGCCTGGATGCCGATCAGCGCCCCCTCACCCACCGTGCAGCCGTGCAGCATCGCCTGGTGGCCGACGGTGGCGCCGGCGCCGATCGTCAGCGGATAGCCCATGTCGGTGTGCAGCACGGTGCCTTCCTGGACGTTGGCGCCGCGGCCGATCGTGATCGGCTCGTTGTCGCCGCGCGCCACCACGTTCGACCAGACGCTGGCGCCCTCCTCGACGATCACGGTGCCGATCAGCTCGGCGCTCTCGGCCACGTAGGCACTCGGATGGACCTGGGGCACGCGGTCGTCGAGCTGGAACAAGGCCATGCGGGGCTCCGGCAAAGGCACAATTTTAAGGATGAGTCCCGCCGACCTCCGTGTCGAAGCCCTGGCCGTGCTGATGCTGTGCGACCCGGCGGCCAAGGTCGCCGCCATGCACGCGCTTCACCAGCGCCGCGACGCGCTGCGGATCGACACCGACGCCCGGCTCGAGCCGGGCGGCGCCCTGCCCGGGCGCCCCGAGCGCCCCGCGTTGCTGCCGGCGCTGCAGGTGCCACAGCATCCGATCGGCACGCGCGAGGGGCGCGCGGCGCTGATCCACGCGATCGCCCACATCGAGTTCAACGCGATCAACCTCGCGCTCGACGCCGTCTGGCGCTTCCCCGGGCTGCCCGCCGACTACTACCGCGACTGGCTGCGGGTGGCGGACGAGGAGGCGCTGCATTTCACGCTGCTGTGCGAGCACCTGCGCACGCTCGGCCACGACTATGGCGACTTCCCGGCCCACGACGGGCTGTGGACGATGACCGCGCGCACGGCCGCCGACCCGGTCGCCCGCATGGCGCTGGTGCCGCGCACGCTCGAGGCGCGCGGGCTCGACGCGACGCCGCCGCTGCAGCGCAAGTTCGCGAAGGTCGGCGACCTGCGCGCGGTCGAGATCCTCGACGTGATCCTGCGCGACGAGATCGGCCATGTCGCGATCGGCAACCGCTGGTACCGCTGGCTGTGCGAGCGCGACGGTCTGGACCCCATCGCGCTCTACCCCGAGCTTGCGACACGCTATGACGCCCCGAAGCCGCGACCGCCGCTGAACCTCGACGCGCGGGCGGCTGCAGGCTTCGACGCAGAGGAACTGGCCTACCTGAGTGGCTAAGCGGCGGCGGCCCCGCACCGGCTGGCCGCGGCTCACCGCCCCGGCGCGGGGGCCTCAGTGCAGCAACACGTGCATCGCATCGTCGGGGAAAGCCAGCCTCACCCGCCCCTCGAGCGCCGTCAACGCCAGCTCGCGCACCGCCTTGCCGTTGGCGTCGAGCACGGTCGCCCGACTCAGGCCCGCATTGCGAACCTCGACCGTCAGCTGCCCTTTCAGGACCCGCCAGGGCGCAGCGCCGACGGACTGCACCTCGCGCCCCTCGACCACCCCGCTCCGCTCGACCTGCAGCAGCGCCGGACGATCGCGCCAGCCCGTCGGACGGCTCTGGGTCGCGTACTGCAGCAGGATGCGCCGGGAGCGCGCCAGCGGCTCGCCGTCGAGCGCGACGGCGAGCGCCGCGCCGTAGGCGTTGCCGGAGACGAAGCTCACGTCGCTGAGCCGATGCGCCGGCACTTGCGCGAAATGCGCCGCGACCCCTTGGGTGCGCGGCGAATCGACATGCACCCAACCCTGGGTGGCATCGAGTTCGATCTCGCCGGTGCCGGCACGCACCCGACGCCCCTCGATCAGCCCGCGTCCGTCCCGGCCGTCGAAAGGCCCGGCATGGTCTGCGCCCGGCCCGCCACCGTAGCGCACCAACACCGGCCCGGCCAGGAAGGCCTCCAGCGGCACGCCACCATGCGCGTCCAGGCGATCTGCCCTGCCGTCGCCGACATCCCGGTTCGCATCGAAGCCCGGCTCCTCGGCGATCAGTGGCAAGCGGCGCATCCACAGATCGGCGAGCCTCCGGTGTTCGAGCACGGCCGGTGCGCCGCGTCGCAGATCGCCGCGCCGGTAAGCCAGCGCCGCGGCGGGAAAGCTGCCGAGTGTCTCGGGCGTCGCGAAGACCAGCTTGCGCTGCGAGGCCAGGTAGCCATTGGCCGACCCGGGCCGCTGGTAGCCCTCGACATCGGCGGCGAACCAGAGGTAGCCATCGACGCCGTTGAGCGACGAGTAGGCCGCCACCAGCAGCGGTCCCTCGGACGTGTACGCGTTCGGGGGTACCCACGCGCCTTCGGTGACGAGCATCGGCCGGCCCGCGGTCTGCTTCAGCGCGACCGGCAACTCGCGCGGCTCGCGCAGCACGCTGAGGCTGGTGTAGCGATCGCTGTCGACGATCGCCCAGCCCACATGCTCGCCCTGGTGCAGGCCGCCGGTGTAGCGGTTGACCGCGTCGACGTCGGCCGGGGTGTAGCTCCAGCGCTCGGCGTCGCCCAGGCGCGGGCCGCTGGCGGTGCGCCAGTTGCCGGCGTTGACGAGCGACTGAACGCCGAGCTCGCGCTTCAGATAGTCGCTCATCGCCTCGTTGAACTCCTGCATCGTGCGCGTCAGGAACTCGGTCTGGGCGGCCAGCCGCGCGGCACGCCCGGCGCGCGGCGGCTCCGGCTGGGTCAGCTCCCAGACATTGAGCAGGGCGAGCCGGCCGGCCTCCGGTGCGTCGCCGTCGGTCGACAGCTCGCCCCAGGCACGCAGGGCAGCGAACAGGCTGCCTCCGTGGCGCTCGGCGACGAAGCGACCGAAGCGCGCCTCCAGCGCACGCCGCTGCGGTCCCTGGATGCCGTTGACGGTCCAGAACAGCAGGCTGTCCTCGTTCTGCAACTGGATCAGCGCGACGCTCGGGTCCCGCGCCAGCGGCACGCCGGTGTAGGGGTTGGGCTCGCTGAGCAACGCCCGCATCCAGGCCTTGTAGGCTGCCTGCAGGCGCTCGTCGAAGAACAGCAGGCCGAGCGCGGACTGCTCGGCACCGCCCGGGAGCCCCCAGTCGGCGGCAAATCGCATCGGCACGGCCCAGTAGGGCGAGATCACCGTGTAGATCCCCTCCCGGCGATAGGCCGCGACCGCACGCCAGATCGCATCGCGCTCCTGCCGATCGATGTCGTTGAAACCTGCCTGCGGCTGGCGTCGCAGGTCCGGCGCGATCTGGCGATGCAGGCGCACCAGGTTCACGCCACGCTTGGCCAGGAAGCGCGCGTGGCGCGCCAGGTCCGGGCCCTCTCGCGGCCACAGCGGCCGTGCCGTCCACGGCTCGCGCCCGACATCGCTGTTGACCCCCCAGAAGCGCAGTGGCTGGCCGTCGCCACGCACGAAGTCCCCTTGCGCGTCGACGCGCACGAAACCGCTCGCGCCGGCCACGGCCTCGTTCAGCGCGCGCAGGTCGAGCAGCGCGTCGGCCGAGAAATCGTCAGGCGGCGGATCGAAGGCCCAGGTGTCGGCCTCGTTCCAACCGGTCTGCGGCGTCGCGCTCGGCACCGGCAGCGGGCGCTGCAGGTACCAGGCCGCCGCGCCCGCCGCCAGCACGACGCCCAGCACCGCCATCGCGACGCGGTGCCGCCGCCTAGCCCCGAGGATGGTGCTGCGCATGCAGGCTCTTCAGGCGCTCGCGCGCCACATGGGTGTAGATCGTCGTCGTCGAGATGTCCGCATGGCCGAGCAGCATCTGCACCGCGCGCAGATCCGCCCCGTGGTTCAGCAGATGGGTCGCGAAGGCATGGCGCAGGGTGTGCGGCGACAACGGGGCGGCGATGCCGGCGATCCGCGCGTACTTCTTCACCAGCCCCCAGAAGGCCTGGCGCGTCATCGCGCCGCCGCGCGCGGTGACGAACAGCGCGTCGCTGGCCTGGCCGGCGAGGATCGCGGCACGCGCCTCGGCAAGGTAGCGCCGCAGCCAGCCATGCGCCTCCTCGCCGAAGGGCACGAGGCGCTCCTTGCCGCCTTTGCCGCTGACGCGCAGCGCACCCTCGGCCAGGCCCAGATACACGGTCTTCAGCGTCACCAGCTCGCTGACGCGCAGGCCGCTGGCATACATCAGCTCCAGCATCGCGCGATCGCGCAGGCCCAGCGGTGTCTCGATGCCCGGCGCCGCCAGCAAGGCCTCGACCTGCGCCTCCGACAGCGTCTTCGGCACGCGCAGCGGCTGGCGGGCCGACTGCAGCCTCAGCGTCGGGTCGGCGCTCAGGCGATGCTCGCGCAGCGCCCAGCGGAAGTAGCGCTTGAAGACCGTGAGCCGCCGGTTCGCACTGGTCGCGCGGCTGGCGGCGTGGCGCGCGCTCGCATAGGCGAGCAGGTCGGTCTCGCTGCTCGCATCGACCGCCTTGCCGCTCGCGCCGGCGAGCCATTGCGCGTACAGCGTCAGGTCGCGCCGGTAGGCCGCCAGGGTGTTGGCGGACAGGCCGTCCTCGATCCACAGCGCGTCGAGGAAGCGGTCGATCGCCTCGGCGCTGGCGGGCGGCAACGCGGCGATCACGGGGGCGGCAGAGACATCCACCGCCCCAGTGTGCCGTCAACCGGCACGCCACGGTGCCGATCGCATCAGTCGAGCTTGAGTTTCTGCTTGTCGACCACCTGCTTGTAGACCGCGTACTCGGCCTCGATCTGCTGCGTGAACTCGGCCGGGCTGTTGAGCACCAGCAGTGCGCCGGTGTCCTCGATGCGCTTCCTGACGTCGGGCAGCGCGACGGTGGTCCTGACGGCGGCGCTGACCTTGTCGACCACCTCCTTCGGCAGGCCCTTCGGGCCGAGGATGCCGTAGTAGGCCGTGCGGTTGACCGGCTCGAGCCCGACCTCCTTGAAGGTCGGCACGTTCGGCAGCCCGGCGACGCGCTGGGGCGCCGCCACGACGATCGCGATCAGCCGGCCATCCTTGATGAAGGGCAGCGTCGAGGGCAGGTTGTCGAAGATGATCGGCACCTGGCCGGCCACCGTGTCGTTCAGCGCCGGCCCGGCGCCGCGGTAGGGGATGTGCGTGACGAAGGCGCCGGTCAGGTTCTTGTACAGCTCCATCTGCAGGTGTCCGATGCCGCCGGTGCCCGAGCTCGAGTAGCTGTACTTGCCCGGGTTCTTCTTGAGCTCGGCGACGAACCCCTTGTAGTCGCGCGCCGGGAAGCTCGGGTGCACCGCGATCACGTTCGGTGTCGCCGCGATGTTGATGATGGGCGTGAAATCGGTCAGCGTGTTGTACGGGATCTTCGGGTTGATCGCCGGGTTGGCGGCGGTCGTCGACACCGTCGCGACGCCCAGCACGTAACCGTCGGCCGGGGCCTTGGCGAGTGCGTCGGCACCGATCAGGCCGCCGCTGCCGCCCTTGTTCTCGACCACCATCGTCTGGCCCAGCGGCCCGTTGATCTTCTCGGCGACGATGCGCGCGATGATGTCGGTCGTGCCGCCGGGCGCGAAAGGCACGATCAGCCGCACCGGCTTGCTGGGGTAGGACTGGGCCCACGCCCCGGCGGTGGCGAGCAGCGCGCCGGCGGCGAGCGCGGCAAGGACGAGGCGGCGTGGTCGGGGGGTCATGCTCTCTCCTGGAGGTGGCGCGGGGAGCCTGCCCCGCGGGGCCCCACTGTGCCGCGAACCCCTGCCTGCCATGCCGCGGGAATCACGTACGGGCGCATCCGTGAAGCTACGGATGCCGCCCGGGCTTACGCTTGCCGCATGCGCGACCTGCTGCTGCTGCTGCCCGATTTCCTGCTGATCGTCGTCGGCTTCTTCGTCTGCCGCCACACGCCGCTGGACCGCACCGTGTGGGCCTCGGCCGAGAAGCTCGTCTACTACCTGCTGTTCCCGGTGCTGCTGTTCACCTCGATCGTGCGCAACCCGCTGCAGCCGGGCGACGCGGCCGCGCTCGCAGCCGGCGGGCTCGCGACGGTGGGGCTGGGCATCGCGCTGGCCTACGCGCTGCGCCGGCTGCCGCGCGTCGACGCGCTGCTGCACGCCTCCGGAGCACAGACGGCCTTCCGCTTCAACTCCTACATCGCGCTGGCGATGGCCGAGCGGCTCGGCGGTGCCGCGGGCGTCGCCGCGATGGCGGTGCTGGTCGCGGTGTGCGTGCCGGTGTGCAACATCGGCGCAGTGCTGCCGCTGGCGCGCCACGGCGGGCATCACTTCGGCCGCGAACTGGCGCGCAATCCGCTGATCCTGAGCACGCTGCTCGGCCTGCTGGCCAACCTCGCCGGCGTGAGCTTCCCCGACGCCGTCGGCACGGTGCTGCAGCGCATCGGCCAGGCCGCGCTGCCGATCGGCCTGATGGCGGTGGGGGCCGGGCTGCAGCTCGGCGGCCTGACCGCGGCGCCCCGGCTGGCGGCGGGCTTCCTGACGATCCGCCACGCGCTGCTGCCGGCCTTCGCGCTCGGCTTCGGACTGGTCGTCGCGCTGCCGCCGCTGCAGTGGACCGTGCTGGTCGCCTTCGCGGCGATGCCGACCGCCTCGAGCGCCTATGTGCTGGCCACGCGCATGGGCGGCAACGGGCCCTTCGTCGCCGGGCTGGTCACGCTGTCGACGTTGCTGGGCATGGCCGCGGTGCCGGGCTGGGTGGCGCTAAGGCTGGCGCTGGGCTAGCGCCCAGTCGATGTGTTCGCGCAGCAGCGGTGCCGCCGCGTCGCGCGCGGCCTGCAGCGCCTGCGCATAGGCCGCGTCACCGCTCTCGCGCCAGGCATTGCCGAGCGCGACCGCCAGGTTGCGCCGCCAGCGCGCATGGCCGATGCGGCGGATCGCGCTGCCCTCGGTCGCGCGCAGGAAGGCCGCCTCGTCCCAGGCCCACAGGGCCAGCAGCGTCGGTGCGTCGAAGGCCTCGCGGATGTCGAAGTCGGGCAGCACGGCACGGCGCGCGTACTTGTTCCACGGGCACACCAGCTGGCAGTCGTCGCAGCCGTAGATGCGGTTGCCGAGCGGCGCGCGCAGCGGCTCGGGGATCGGTCCGTCGTGCTCGATGGTCAGGTAGGAGATGCAGCGGCGTGCATCGAGCAGGCGCTCGCCGACGATGGCCCGGGTCGGGCACACGTCGATGCAGGCGCGGCAGCTGCCGCAATGCGCCGTGACCGGCGGCGTGGCCGGCAGCGCGACATCCACGTAGATCTCGCCGAGAAAGAACATCGAGCCGGCCTCGCGCGACAGCGCCAGCGTGTGCTTGCCGCGCCAGCCCAGCCCGCTGCGCGCGGCGAGCTCGACCTCGAGCACCGGCGCCGAATCGGTGAACACGCGGTGGCCATGGGGTCCGATCCGGGCCGCGAGGCGATCGGCCAGCGTCTGCAGCCGCGCGCGCAGCACCTTGTGATAGTCGCGGCCGCGGGCGTACAGCGACACGCTCGCGTCACCGGGCCGCGCGAGGCGCCCGAATTCGATGCGCTGCCAGCCGGCCTCGGTGCCGCGCGGCAGGTAGTCCATGCGCGCGGTGATCACGCTGACGGTGCCCGGCACCAGCTCCGCCGGCCGGGCGCGCTTGAGGCCGTGGCGCGCCATGTAGTCCATGCCGCCGTGGAAGCCGCGCTCGAGCCAGCCCAGCAGACCGGGCTCGGCCGTGGCCAGGTCCACGCCGGCCACGCCGATCTGGGAAAATCCGAGCGAGCGCGCGTCCTCGCGCAAGCCCTGCAGCAGGCCCTCGCCCATGTCGTCTCGCCGAGGACCGTCCGCCACCCGATGCATCCACCGATTCTAGAAACGCGCCGCGAGCACTGGCCCGACGAGTCCGCCTGCCGGGCGGCGGCGCAGCGGCTGGCCGCCCACGCGGCGCTGCGCGACGCCTTCATCGAGCTGCGCGGACCGCTCGGGGCCGGCAAGACGAGCTTCACGCGCCACCTGCTGCGCGCGCTCGGCGTGAGCGGGCGCATCAAGAGCCCGAGCTATGCCGTGGTCGAGCCCTACGAGCTCGCCCGCACGGACGGCCCGCCCGGGGCCGCCTTCCATTTCGACTTCTACCGCTTCGGCGACGACGAGCGTGAATGGGAGGACGCGGGCTTTCGCGACATCTTCGCCGGTCCCGGCCTGAAGCTGGTCGAATGGCCCGAGCGCGCCGGCGAAACCCTGCCCAGTCCTGACCTGAGGGTGGAACTCGAGCCGCTCACCGGCGATCAACGCGCCGTGACCTGGATCGCCTACACCGCCCGCGGGCGCTCTCTGCTGGCCTGATGCCGACACGCCGTGCGCTGATCCGTGACGCCGGCACGCTGGTGCTGCTGCTCGGCGCGCGCGAGCTGGCCTTGGGCGCGACCATCCTCGCGGTGCGCGTCTGGCCCGCGGCCGACTACACGCGCGTGACGATCGAGTCCGACACCGCCTTGGCCGCACAGCACTTCCTGGCGCAGAACCCGCAGCGCATCGTGATCGACGTCGACGGCCTCGAGCTCAGTCCGACGCTGCGCGAGCTCGTCGGCAAGGTCCGCCCCGACGACCCCTACATTGCCGGCGTGCGCGTCGGCCAGAGCCAGCCGCGCGTGGTGCGCCTCGTGCTCGACCTGAAGCAGCCGATCGCCCCGCAGGTGTTCGCGCTCGAGCCGGTGGCCGCCTACCGCCACCGGCTGGTGTTCGATCTCCACCCGAGCACCGAGCGCGACCCGCTGCTCGCGCTGATCCAGGACAAGGTCACCACCGAGCCGGGCCGGCCGGCCGAGCGCGCCGCCTCGGCCGTCGCCGACGCGCTGGGCGAGTTCATCGGCCAGATGGATCGCCCCGGCACGCCCCCTGCCGCCTCGGCGCCGCCGCCCGCCCCGGCGCCGGCCCGGCGCGGCCGCACCGATCGGCTGATCGTGGTCGCCCTCGACCCCGGCCACGGCGGCGAGGACCCGGGCGCGATCGGCCCCACCGGCCTGCAGGAGAAGGACGTCGTGCTCGCGCTCGCGCGCCGGCTGCGCGAGCGCCTGAACGCGCTGCCCAACCTGCGCGCGATGCTGACGCGCGACGGCGACTTCTTCGTGCCGCTGCACGAGCGCGTGCGCAAGGCACGGCGCGTGCAGGCCGATCTGCTGGTGTCCATCCATGCCGACGCCTTCGTGCGGCCGCAGGCGCGCGGCGCGTCGGTGTTCGCGCTGAGCGAGTCGGGCGCGACCAGCGTCGAGGCGCGCTGGCTCGCCAACAAGGAGAACGCCGCCGACCTGGTGGGCGGCGTGAACATCAAGAGCCGCGACGCCGCCGTGACGCGTGCCCTGCTCGACATGAGCACGACCGCGCAGATCAAGGACAGCCTCAAGCTCGGCGGCGCGGTGCTCGGCCACCTCGGCAAGGTCGGCCGGCTGCACAAGCCCCGCGTCGAGCAGGCCGGCTTCGCGGTGCTGAAGGCCCCCGACGTGCCCTCGATCCTGGTCGAGACCGCCTTCATCTCGAACCCGGACGAGGAGAAGCTGCTGCGCGACCCTGACTACCAGGCCCGGCTGGTCGAGGCGCTGATGAACGGCATCGCGCGCTACTTCGCCAACAACCCGCCGCTGGCGCGGCAGCGCTCGCTCTAGCGAGACCCGCTCCGCCGCTCAGGCCGCCGAGGACGAGGCCCGCGCACGCCAGGCGCCGACGATCGCGATCAGGCCGGGCACCAGGATCAGCCCCCAGATGATCGCCGACAGGTTCTGCTGCACCCAGGGCAGGTTGCCGAACAGGTAGCCGGCCAGCGTCAGGCTGCCCACCCACAGCGCCGCGCCGCCGACGTTGTAGGCGCTGAAGCGCGCGCGGTCCATCTCGGCGACGCCGGCGACGAAGGGCACGAAGGTGCGGATGAAGGGCATGAAGCGCGCCAGCACCACGGTGATGCCGCCGTAGCGCTCGTAGAAGGCATGGGCCTTCTCGAAGGCACGGCGGTTGAAGAAGCGCGACTGCTCCCACTGCCAGACCTTCGGGCCGACGCGCCGCCCGATCAGGTAGTTGCACTGGTCGCCCAGCACCGCGGCGGCGAACAGCAGCGCCATCGCCAGCGGCAGGTTCATCAGCCCGGCGCCGCACAGCGCCCCGACGACGAATAGCAGCGAGTCGCCCGGCAGGAAGGGCATCACCACCACGCCGGTCTCGACGAACACGATCGCGAACAGCAGCGCGTAGACCCAGGCGCCGTGTTGCGCGACGAAGGCGGCCAGGTGGGCGTCGACATGCAGGATGAAGTCGACCAGCAGCATCACGTAGTCCATGGCCGGGGATTATCCCGGTCGCTTCCTACAATGCCGCGATGAATGCCGTCCTCGACGCCGCCGCGCGCCGGCCGATCCGCGAACTGCCCGACGAGCTGATCAGCCAGATCGCCGCCGGCGAGGTGGTCGACCGGCCCGCGGGCGTGGTGCGCGAGCTGGTCGACAACGCGCTCGACGCCGGGGCCACCGAGATCGTCGTGCGCCTGGCGTCCGGCGGCGTGCGCGCCATCGCGGTCGAGGACGATGGCGGCGGCAT
>DATMJX010000243.1:0-7861 GCA_035553715.1 Methylibium sp. | reverse complement strand
GCGACCGCCATCGAGTACGCGCTGATCGCCGCGCTGATCGCCGTCGGCCTGCTCGTCGTGCTCGGCGACGTCGGCACGGCGATCCAGGCCGTGTTCCAGAGCATCGCGGACGCCCTCAGCGCCTGATCCCGGCCACGCCCGTGGCCACGACCGCTGCCCTGGCCCTCGCCGCCTGGCTGGCGTCGGCGGCCGTCTGGGACCTCGCGCGCCGACGACTGCCCAACGCCTTGATGCTGGCCGGCGGGCTGGCCGCCGGGCTGGCGCTGCTGGGCCCGGCCCAGCCGCTCGGGCTCGACGCGCGGGCGGCGGCGGGCGGCGGATTGGCCGGCCTCGCGCTGACGCTGCCCTTCTACCGCCTGCGGTGGCTCGGCGGCGGCGACGTGAAGTTCCTCCCGGTCGTCGGCCTGTGGTTCGGACAACACCTGGCATGGATATGGATCCTCGGTTCGATCACGCTGGGCCTGCATGCGGTGGCGGCCTCCCGCGCGGCACGGGCCCCGGCCGCGCCGCGCTCGCTGCCCTACGGCAGCCACATGGCGGTCGCCGCCCTCGCCGTCCTGGCGCTGCAATGCCTGAGGCCGGCAGCATGAGCCGCGCGGCCCGGCAGCGCCCGGGGGCGCGCGGTGCGCGCGGCAACGCGGCCATCGAGTTCGCGCTGCTGCTGCCGCTGTTCCTGCTCGTGCTCTACGGCATCGTGAGCTTCGCGATGATGTTCGGCGCCCAGCAGCTGATGACGCTGGCGGCCGCCGAGGGCGCCCGCGCCAGCCTGCAATACCAGCCGGCCGACGACATGGACGCCGCGCTCACGCTGCGCCGCACGCGCGCCTGCTCGACGGCCATCGCCTTCGTCGCCTGGGTCCAGGAGCGCACGGCCAACAGCATCAGCTGCGAGACACAGACCACCACCTGCGTGCATGACGCCGAGCTCATGTGCCTCGCCGTGACCCTCACCTACCCCTACCGCACCGTGCCCCTGCTGCCCGCCGTGCCCCTGTTCGACGCCCTGGTGCCGGAGCAGCTGCGCAGCAGCGCGACGGTGCAGATGAGCCCGATGAGCCTGTCCGACGCCGGCGATCACAGCCCGTCCGTCCCTGGAGCCCCCGCATGAACCGCGCGATCAAGATCGTCTCCATCGTGCTGCTCGCCCTCGCCGTCCTGCTGGCGCTGGCGGCCTGGTCGATGTCGAAGCGCTCGGCCAAGGCCGCCGCCACCGAGGGCGCGCCCGGCGCCCGGCCGGTGCCCACCTATCCGGTGGTCGTGCTCAACCGCGCGCTCAAGGCCGGCCAGCCGATCGGCGCCGAGGCGCTCAAGGTCGACGCGCTGCCGCTGAAGATCGAGGGCTCGTTCGCGACGCCGGCGCCGCTGCTCGGTCGTCGCACCGCGCTGGACCTGCCCGCCGGTGCGCCGGTGCTCGAGACGCAGCTGATGTCCGGCCTCGCGCTCAAGGTCGCACCGGGCGAGCGTGCCGTCGCGCTGCGGGTCGACGACGTGATCGGCGTCGGCCACCGGATCCGCCCGGGCGACCTCGTCGACGTCTTCGTCGTGCTCAAGCGCGAGGACCGCGAGCTCCACGACTCCGGCGCACGCCTGCTGCTGCCGGCCCTGCGCGTGCTGGCCTATGGCGCGAGCTCGATGGAGGCGCCCGCCGAGGCGGCCTCGCAGCCGCCGGGCGACGCCGCGACGTCCTCGGGCGGCGCCCAGAACCGGCGCGATCAGCCGCGCAGCGCGGTGCTGGCCGTCCCGGTCGACCAGGTGGCCGCGCTGATGCTCGCCGAGCAATCGGCACGCCTGGGCCTGGCGCTGCGCCACCCCGAGGACAAGACGGTACCGGCCCTGGCGCCGCTGGTCGGCGCCAAGGCGGTGCTGCCCGCCGCCGCCGCGTCGGCCGGCGCCAGCCCCGAGGACCGCGCGCTGGCCGGTCTCACGCTGTCGTCGATGGGCGGCGCCTCGGCCAAGTCCGGCGCGGCCACCGCCCGGCCGGCCCCGGCCCGCGCACCGGCCCAGCCTTCGGCGCGTTCCGCGCCAGCGGGCAGCACCGTCGAGGTGCTGCGCGGGACCAAGCAAGAGCACATCCCTCTTTGAAAGCCCCCATGTCCGGCGCCTTCACCCCCCTTGCCTCGCCCCGGCGCGCTCGCGCGCTGACCCTCGCCGCCGCGCTGCTGTTCGTCACGGCCGCCAGCGCCCCGTCGCTGGCCGCCACCTCGTCCCAGCGCGGCGCGAGCACCGCCGCGGCCAAGGCCGCGAAGACCCGCAAGCGCCCGCCGAAGACGGCGACCGCGCCGGCAGTGCCGCCCCGCGCGGCCCTCGCCCCGGAAGCGCCCAGCGCCAGCACGCCCGAGACCCTGCAGCTCGCGCCCGGCGAGCAGGCCGTGCTGCGCGTCGAGGGCCGGCTGCTGCGGGTCTCGCTGGCCAACGACGGCGTCGCCGACGTCACCCCGCTGCGCGATGCCGGCGGCGACAGCGTGCGCCTGCGCGCGCTGACCGCCGGGCGCAGCGATCTGCTGCTGTGGTCGGTCGGCGTCGCCGCGCCGCGCCGCTACACGCTCGAGGTGGCCGCGCGCAGCGGCGCGCTCACCGCCACCGCGGAGAGCGGCAGCGTGCGCCTGGATGGCACCAGCCCCGACCTGACGGCGCACGAGCTGGCGCGCCGGGAGCTGCAGCGGGCCGGCAACGGCAAGGACGCGCCGGTCGACGCCAGCGTGGTCGGCGTCGGCAGCACGGTGCAGGTCGACGTCCGCGTGGTCGAGTTCAGCCGCAGCGTGCTGCACAGCGCGGGGCTGAACCTGTTCACCAACCGCAGCGGCTTCTCCTGGGGCGTGTTCTCGCCCAGCTCGCTGGGCCAGGTGAACACCGGCCGGCCGGTCGGCGGCGTCAGCGGGGTCGGTCGCAACGACTATCCGCGCCTGACCTTCCAGGACAGCCGCTCGCCGGTGTCCGACGCCTTCAACCTGCTGTTCTCGCGCGGCGGCATCGTCGGCCACCTGAGCCTGCTGGAGGGCAACGGCCTGGCGCGGGTGCTCGCCGAGCCCAGCCTGGTGGCGCTGTCCGGGCAGAACGCCAGCTTCCTGGCCGGCGGCGAGATCCCGATCCCGGTGCCCCAGGGCCTCGGCTCGGTGGCGGTCGAGTTCAAGCCCTTCGGCATCGGCCTGACCGTCACGCCGACCGTGCTCGCCAACGACCGCATCGTGCTCAAGGTCGCGCCCGAGGCCAGCGACCTCGACTACAACAACGCGCTGCAGCTCAACGGCACGCTGGTGCCGGCGATCATCACGCGGCGCGCCGACACCACCGTCGAGCTGGGCGACAACGAGACCTTCGTGATCGGCGGGCTGGTCAACAGCACGACGCGCTCGAACATCGACAAGGTGCCGCTGCTCGGCGACCTGCCGGTGCTCGGCAGCTTCTTCAAGAACCTGCGCTACACGCAGGACGAGCGCGAGCTGCTGATCCTGGTGACCCCGCACCTGGTGCGCCCGATCGCCGCCGGCGCGCCGACCCCGCCGCTGCCGGGCGAGCGCGAGCAGCGCGACCCGTCCAGCGTCTGGCGCAGCCACCTGCTCGGGGCGGGCAGCGGCGACACGGCCCCCGGCTTCTCCCGCTGAGGCGCGACGGCCATGACGACCCCCCTGCCCCCCGCGACCACCGGCACCGTGGTGCTGGTCAGCGACGACGAGCGCTCGGCGCGCTGGCTCGGCCAGGCGCTGGCCTCGGCGGCGCTGCTGCGCCGCGTGCCCACCGAGCTCGACACGCTCGGCGCCCACCTCGAGCGCGAGGCGCCGGCGGCGGTCGTGATCGACTTCCAGCATGTCGAGTCGGAGCGCGCGACGCAGCTCGCGCACGGCGCCGCCCAGGCCTGCCCCGGCGCCGTGCTGGCCGCGATGGGCCGCTCGGCCGAGCCGAGCACCGCGCTGGCCGCGCTGCGGGCCGGCGCGCGCGAGTTCCTCGACGTCGACGCCGCCCCGGACGAGGCGGCGGCGCTGCTGCTCGGCCTGATGCGCGGCGCCAGCGCCGCCGGGCCGGCGGTGCGCGGCAAGGTCGTCGCGCTGCTCGGCGCACGCTGCGGCATGGGCACCAGCACGCTGGCCGCCCACCTCGCGGTGCGGCTGCAGCGCGGGCAGCGGCCGGGCCACCAGGCCGCGCTGCTCGACCTCGGCCTGCCGATCGGCGACAGCCACGTGATGCTCGAGACGCGCGGCAGCTACAGCTTCGCCGAGGCGGTGCGCAACCAGCACCGCCTCGACACGACCTTCGTGCAGACAGCGCTGCCGCGCCACGCCAGCGGCCTGCAGGTGCTGGCGCTGCCCAACAGCGTCAGCGAGCTGCGCGAGCTGACGCACGCCGCGGCGATCGCGGTGGTGCAGCGCCTGCGGGGCCTGTTCGACATGCAGGTGATCGACCTCGGCGGCTTCGCCAGCGCCGAGTTCGTGGCCCAGGTGGCCGCCGCGAGCGACGAATGCCTGCTGGTGTGCGACCAGGCCGCGACCTCGATCGTCTCGGCGCTGGAGGTGGCGCGCGGGCTGCGCGCCCGCCAGCTCAAGCCCAAGCTGGTCGTCAACAAGGTCGGCCCGGGCATCGATCCGCAACCGCTGCAGATCGCCGAGCGCCTCGAGCTGCCGCTGGCCGCGGCGCTGCCGCACCGCCATGCGGAGCTGCTGCGCGCCGTCAACGCGGGTCAGCTGCTGGTCGACACCGCGCCGCAGGACCCCTACACGCTGGCCCTCGAGGGCCTGGCCACCCGGCTGCAGTCCGGGCCGTCCGCGCCCACGCCCGCCGGCGTGGACGCCCCCTGGCGACGCCTGCTCGCCCGCATGCCCTTCTCGAAAGCCTGACCATGGACATGGACACGTCCTTCCTCGCGATGGCGGACGACGCCGGCGCGTTCACGACCACCCGCGAGTTCCTCGAGATCAAGTCGCGCGCCTACGAGCATGTGCTCACGCGCATCGAGGAGCTCGGCGCCGAGTTCACGCGCCTGTCGCGCGCGGCGGTGCGCCGCCTGGTCGCGACCGAGGTCGAGCGCTACGCGCTGGCGCACAACGCCGCGCTCAACGAGCACGAGCTGTCGATCGTCTGCGACTCGCTGACCAAGGAGCTCACCGGCTACGGCCCGATCGAGGACCTGCTGCAGGACCCCGAGGTCGAGGACATCCTGATCAACGGCAGCAACTCGGTGTGGGTGTCGCGGCGCGGGCGCCTGCGGCAGGTGCCGGTGCGCTTCACCGACAACGAGCACCTGCTGCGCATCGTGCGCCGCATCCTCGCGCCGATCGGCCGCCGCCTCGACGAGTCCTCGCCGATGGTCGACGCGCGGCTGGTCGACGGCGGTCGCATCAACGCGGTGATCGAGCCGCTCGCGCTCGACGGCCCGGTCGTCTCGATCCGCAAGTTCCGCAAGGACCCGCTGAGCCCGCAGGAGCTGATGGCGCTGGGCAGCTTCGACGCGCGCGTCGCCGAGCTGCTCGAGCAGGCCGTCAAGGCGCGCTGCAACATCCTCGTCAGCGGCGGCACCAGCTCGGGCAAGACCTCGCTGCTCAACGCGCTGGCCTCCTACATCCCGGGCAGCGAGCGCGTCGTCACGATCGAGGACACCGCCGAGCTCGCGCTCAAGCACCCGCACGTCGTGCGGCTCGAGTCGCGTCCCGGCAGCTTCGACGGCGGCGGCGTCGTCACGATCCGCGACCTGGTGCGCAACGCGCTGCGCATGCGCCCGGACCGCATCGTCGTCGGCGAGGTGCGCGGCGCCGAGGTGATGGAGATGCTGCAGGCCATGAACACCGGCCACGACGGCTCGATGGGCACGATCCACGCGAGCTCGCCGCGCGAATGCCTGTACCGCCTCGAGATGCTGGCCGGCTTCGGCGGCTTCCAGGGCAGCGAGGCGAGCCTGCGCCGCCAGATCGCCAGCGCGGTGAACTTCATCGTGCAGATCGGCCGGCTCGGCGACGGCCGCCGCCGCGTGCTCTCGGTCACCGAGGTCACCGGCGTGGCCGACGACATCATCGCGACGCAGGAGCTGTTCCGCCACGAGGCCGGCAGCGAGCCCGGTGACGAGCGCTGGGTCGGCAGCGGCATCCGCCCGCACACGCCGCGCCTGAACGCGCAGGGCTTCGGCGGCCCCGCCACGCTGGCCGAGGGTCTCGGTGTCTAGTCCGCTGCTCTGGCTGCTCAGCGCGGCGGTGCTGCTGCTCGCCGGCGGGGTGCTGCTGTGGTCCTGGGCGCGCCAGCGCGGCCAGCGCGAGGCGGTCGCGCGCTTCCTCGATGCCCGCATCGAGGCGCGCCAGGCCCCGTCCGGCGGCGACGAGGGCGTCGTGCAACGGCCGGCCGCGCGCCGCCCGGTGGAGGGCGAGAGCGTCGTGCGCCGGCTGCTGCAGCGCGGCCCTGCTGCTCGGGCCGACGCTCGTGCCGCTGGCGCTGACCGCCGCCGTCGCGGCGCTGCCGGTCGCAGCGCTGGCCGGCGCGATCGGCCTGGCCGCCACGTCCCTGGCGGTCGGTCTGCGCATCCAGCGCCGCCGCGACGCGCTCACGCGCGCGCTGCCGGGCTTCATCGACAGCCTGGTGCGGCTGCTGGCAGTCGGCCACAGCGTGCCCTCGGCCTTCCTCGCCGCGGTCCCTGCGGTGCACGGCCCGCTGCGCGAATGCCTCGACGGCGTGGCCTTGCGCGTGCGCGCCGGCGTCGATCTCGACAAGGCCCTCGAGCACGCCGCGCGCCTGCACGGCGCACAGCCGCTGATGCTGTTCGCCGCGGTGGTGCGCATGAGCGTGCAGTACGGCGGCCGCGTCGACCAGGTGCTCGAGCGCATGGCGCAGTTCATGCGCGACCGCGAGGAGGCCCAGCAGGAGCTGGTCGCGCTGTCGGCGGAGACCCGCATGTCGGCCTGGATCCTCGGCCTGCTGCCGATGTCGATGGGCCTGTTCATCCTGTTCGTGCAGGCCCAGTACCTGGCCCGCATGTGGGCCGACGCGAGCGGCCGCAAGCTGCTGATGCTGGCCTTCGGCCTGCAGCTGCTCGGCGGCTTCCTGCTCTACCGCCTCGCGCGGCTGCGCTGACGGAGGCGCCCGATGGACTTCCTGACCCGCCTGCTGATCGACCCGCGCGCCGTCGCGGCCCTGAGCGTCATCGCGGTGCTGCTCGCCGCCGCCTTGCTCGGCGGGAGCGCCCTCGGGCGGCGCCGCGCCCAGCGGCGCACGCAGCAGCACCTCGATCGCGCGGTCGCGCTGCGCCACCCCGATGCCGAGGCCACCACCGAGCTCGACGCCCTGGCCCTCGGCAGCCCCCCCGCCAGCGGGCCGATGGGCCATCTGGCGCGCTGGCTCGACCATGGCGTCGGCCGCGCGCTGGTCGCCCAGGAGGACCGCGAGCTGCTCGACCAGTGCGGCCTGAACACGCCGCGCCATCGCGCGCTCTACCTCGGCGCCCGGCTGCTCACGCCGGCGCTGCTGCTGGCGCTGGCGCTGCTCGCCCCGGAGTCGATGCCCGCCAACAAGCGCCTGCTGCTGTGGTTCGCGGCCGGCGTCGTCGGGCTGCTGCTGCCGAAGTGGTGGCTGCGCGCACGCGCCGCGGCGCGCCGGTCCCAGGCGCACGAGGAGACGCCGCTGCTGGTGGACCTGCTGCGCCTGCTGCAGGGCAGCGGCATGAGCCTGGACCAGTCGCTCCAAGTCGTCGCCGACGGCTTCCGCGAGGTGCTGCCGGTGCTCGGCCCCGAACTCGAGAGCGCGAACCGCCAGTTCGCCGCCGGCCGGCCGCGCCAGGCCTCGCTGCAGCGGCTCGGCCAGGTCTATGCCAGCGAGGACCTCTCGAACCTCGTCGCGCTGCTGCGCCAGATCGACCGCCACGGCGGCGCCGTGCAGGAGCCGCTCAAGC
>DATMJX010000242.1:0-9189 GCA_035553715.1 Methylibium sp. | reverse complement strand
GGCACTGCCGCCGCCCGGTCGTCGCCATCCCCGTGACGGGTCGACCACCCGCGCAGCACGGCGATCAGCGCGTTGAGGAACAGCACCACCGACAGCAGCACGATGCCCAGCGCCAGGGCCAGCGGCAGGTCGCCCTTGCTGGTCTCGAGCGCGATCGCGGTCGTCATCACCCGGGTGTGGCCGGCGATGTTGCCGCCCACGATCATCACCGCCCCCACCTCCGAGATCGCCCGCCCGAAGGCGGCCAGCAGCACCGTCAGCACGGTGAGCCGCTCGTCCCACAGCAGCAGCAGCGCGGCGGCGGGGCGGCCCGTGCCGAGCGAGAGCAGCTGCTCGCCGTTGGCCTTCCAGGTGCCGGCGATCGCCTCGCGCGTCAGTGCCGCGACCACCGGCACGACCAGCACGGTCTGCGCGATGACCATCGCGCCGGGCGTGAACAGCAGCCCCCACTCGCCCAGCGGGCCGGAGCGCGACAGCAGCAGGTAGACCACCAGCCCGACCACGACCGAGGGCAGCGCGAGCAGCGTGTTGAGCAGCACCAGCACCGCGCGACGGCCCGGGAAGCGCAGCACCGCCAGCGCCGCGCCCGCCGCCAGCCCGACGGCGGCCGCCAGCAGGCAGGCCGTCCCGCTGACGCCGAGCGACAGGCCCACCACCTGCAGCAGCTGGGCATCGGCGCCGGCGATCAGCGCCCAGGCGGTGGCAAGGCTTTCGGCAAAGGCATTCATCGAGGAAACGGCAGCGCAGCGTCATAGGCTGCGGCACACTGCACGGCCCGCGATGCTAGGCAGCCCCGCCCACCGCGGCGATATGAAGCGACATGCATAGCGACGACCCTTCCCCCCGCGGCGCCCAGCAGCGCGTCCAACTCGGCTACTCGCTCGGCGCCGAGGCCGCACGCGGCCCGGTCCACCACCCGCTGTTCGCGCTGCTGGCGGCGCTGCACGACGGCGGCTCGGTCAGCGCCGCGGCCAAGGCGCTGGGCTACTCCTACCGCCACGTCTGGGGCGAGCTCAAGCGCTGGGAAGCCGAGCTCGGCCGCGAACTGATCGTCTGGGCCAAGGGCCAGCGCGCCGCACTGACGCCCTTCGGCGAGAAGCTGCTGTGGGCCGAGCGCCGCGCGCAGGCGCGGCTGGCGCCGCAGATCGAGGCGCTGCGCATGGAGCTCGAGCGGGTGTTCGCCGACGCCTTCGACGACCGTGTCGACGTGCTGCCGGTGTGCGCCAGCCACGACCAGGCGCTGCCGCTGCTGCGCGAGCTGGCGCTGGCCGAGGGCCTGCACCTGGACCTGGAGTTCGCGGGCAGCCTGGACGCGCTGCGCGCGCTCGACGGCGGGCGCGCGCTGCTCGCGGGCTTCCACGTGCTCGACGGCGTCGGCCGCGGCTCGGCCAGCGCGCGCGCCTACCGCGCCTGGCTCGAGCCGGGACGCCACAAGCTGATCGGCTTCGCGCAGCGCAGCCAAGGGCTGATGACGGCACCCGGCAACCCCCGCGGTCTGGCCTCGCTGCGGGACCTGGCACGCGCCGACCTGCGCATCGTCGGCCGCGCCGAGGGCACCGGCACCCGCATCCTGCTCGAGGAGCTGGCGCAGCGTGATGGCGTGGCGCTGCCGTCGCGCTACGCGCTCGTCGAGCCCTCTCACCTGGCCGCGGCACAGGCGGTGGCCAGCGGCGCCGCCGACGCGGCCTTCGGCCTCGAGGCTGCCGCCGCGGCCGCCGGGCTGCACTTCGTGCCGCTGGCCCAGGAACGCTACTTCCTCGTCGTGCTCAAGACCGCGCTCGAGCAGCCGGCGGTGCAGCGGCTGGTCGCGCTGCTCGGCTCGGCCGCGTGGGCACAGACGCTGCGCGGCCTGCCCGGCTACCGGGCCACCGAGCCCGGCGCCGTGCTCGCACTGACGAAGGTGCTGCCCTGGTGGACCTACCGCAAGCCGCGCTGAACGAGGCGGGCACGACGCTGCCGCTGGCCGCTCTGACGCGCGGTGGCCCTCGCAGCGTGCCGGCCACGGCGGCGCTGATCGGGGCCAACGTCGGCGTGTTCGCGCTGATGCTCGCCTTCGGCGCCGGCCTGTGGCATGCGCCCAGCGACGTGCAGCTCGCCTGGGGCGCCAACTTCGGGCCCGCCACCCAGGACGGCGCCTGGTGGCGGCTGTTCACCGCGATGTTCCTGCACTTCGGCCTGCTGCACCTGGCGATGAACATGTGGGCACTGTGGGACGCCGGGCGGCTGGTCGAGCGCCTGATCGGGCCGGCGCGCTACGCGGCCGTCTACCTGGGCAGCGGGCTGGCGGGCAACGCGCTGTCGCTGGTCGTGCAGGGCAACGACGCGGTCTCCGGCGGGGCCTCGGGCGCGATCTTCGGCGTGTACGGCGCGCTGCTCGTCACGCTGGTGCGCGAGCGGCGGCGCTTCGATGCGCACGAGTTCCGCTGGCTGTTCGGCGCGGCGCTGGCCTTCACCGCCGCGACGCTGCTGCTGGGCCTGAACGTGCGCGGCATCGACAACGCTGCCCACGCCGGCGGGCTGGCCGCGGGCGCGCTGCTCGGCGTGGCGCTGCGCCGCCCGCTCGCGCCGGACGGCACGGCCGGCCCCGGGCGCGAGCGCGCGCTCGCCGCCGCCGCGCTGGCCGCAGGCCTGCTCGCCCTCGCCGCGAACCTGCCGGCGCCGCGCTACCGCTACGGCGAGGAACTGGCCGCACGCGAGGCGATCCGCGCCTTCGTCGCCGAGGAACGCACGCGCGACGCCCGCTGGCGCACGATCCTGCATCAGGCCGAGGGCCAGAGCTTCGAGGCGCTGGCCGGCCGCATCGACGAAGACATCGCCGGCGGCTATGCCGACAGCTTCGAGGAGCTCTCCGCACTCAAGCTCGACCCTGGCGCGCCCTCGGCCGCCGTGCTGCAGCAGCTGCGCCGCTATGCCCAGCAGCGCGGCGAGGCCTCGCATGCGCTGGCCGAGGCGCTGCGGCGCGGCGATGAAGCCGCCGCGCGCCAGGCACTCAAGGCGCTGCGTGAAGCAAGCGAGAACACCCGCCAAGCCGCCAGCGCGGCGCCCCTGGCACGGCCCGAGCCACGCTGAAGGCCGCACATGCAGGGGGCCAGCGCCCTGCGTTTCGGGGGTGAGCCCCGTGCAGGGCCCTCAGCCAAGCAAAAATCCGGCATGGTGTACCGGAATCGGAATGAACAGAGTTGGGGCGAGAGCCGGCTGGACCGGCAGGACTCGGTGGCGGCGGATGGATGGTCGAAGCGCTCGGACTTCGAGGACTCGGACTACCCGCGTCCGCCGCGGGTCAGCCGCCGGACGCCGCCAAGTCCATGGCGGCCGCTGCTGCTGATCGGCCTCGGCCTGGCCGCCGCGGCGGCGGTCTATCGCTGGCTTGACGCCTGAGGACCCGACGGGCCCGGAGCGGCTCCCGCCCCGTAAACACCTGCTAGCCCGGAAAACCCTCCACGGGGATGGCCACACCCGCCGGCGGCAGCAGCCCCATGTCACGGAACAGATCGCGCGTGCTGCGATCCGGCAGCCGGGTGCGCACCTGCGGGTAGATGCAGCCCTCCTCGAGCGCGATGTGGTCGAGCGACAGCGAGGTGAAGACCTCGCTCGCCTCCTGCAGCGCATCCAGATCGACCCAGTGCAGACCGTTGGCAACCGCATCGACCATGGGGCCGAGTTCGCGCCAGTTGCGCTCGAGCCAGCGGTGGTCCTGGCGCAGTCGCTGGATGGCGGCGCTGGCCGGGCCGTCGCCGCGCTCGAGGAGCTGCGGGAACAGCCACAGCTCTTCCTCCTCGTGGTGGTGACGCGACGTGTGCTCGAAGTGATCGACGACCTCGCCCGCCAGCGTGCACACCTCGGCATCGTCGTCGCCGCAGCGCAGCGCCGTCACGACGGCCGCCAGCTTCGAGAGCGCGAACACCGTCTGTCGGTGGCAGGGATCGAGCACGTCGAAGCCATCGACGACCGTGGACGGCACAACGTCCTGAGCGAAGCACGTCGGATGCATGGAGGTCTCCTGTTGCGCTGCGCGCCTCGAGGTGGCGTGCCAGCGTGGCCGCGAGACTAGACGGTGTGCCGCCCGCCGACCTTGACCTTGCTCAAACCGGCACCGCCGGCCGGCCCGCTCCCCGGCCGGCGCTACCGGTCGGCGTCGCAGGGCGACGCGGCCGCACCGTCGTGCCGCAGCACGTAGGCCGAGGCACGGACCGACTCGTAGCCGGCGACCTTGACATCGGCGCATTCGAGCTGCCGGAAGCCCTCGCTCAGGTACAGCGCGAGCGCGGCCTCGTTGCCGATCAGCACGACCAGCGCCAGCGGAGCGGGACAGGCTCGCAGCGCCGCACGCACCAGTTGCCGCGCAATCCCGCGTCGTTGCTGGCGTGGATCGACATACAGCCACGTGATCGCGCCCTCGCTGCAGGCGATGAAGCCCTGGACGCTGCCGCCTTCCTCGGCGACGAGGAGCAGTTCGCTGTCGAGCAGGTCTTCGTCGCCGGCTGTTTGCGCCAGCGTGCGGTACGACTCCAGAAAACCCGTCGCCTGGAGCTCCTGCCGCCGGGCGGCGTCATGGATCTCGCACAGGCGAGGCCAGTCGTCGGGAACGTAAGGGCGGATGAGCATGCAAGCTGCGCGAGGGCATCGTTCGGCCGCGCGGCGGGACGCTGGGCCGCACCGGGAGCGCCTCGGGCCCCGCGATGCTAGCGCTCCCGCAAGCCGCCCCGGCATGGCGGCAGGCCACGCCGCCGCAGGCCACTCGCTTGCACCACGGCAGGCCGCTCGTGCTTTGGCGGGGCCTGACGCGAGAGCCGGGGCGCCGCGACGGCCAGCGCCGACAACCTCACTCGGCCGGGGGGACACGGATAACTGACCTGCCACGTAAAACCTCGGGCAGACCACCTTGTCAAGCAAGTCCATGTATGCATAGACTTAAATTGGTGAGGTCATCTATTTTGTCCTCCACATGCGCAGGCCCAAGATCACGCAAGATTGCATGGGCCTGACAGCATTTAACCCCCGTCGCGATTTTGGAGGACCCATGAAGATTTACGACTGGCATATTGCCCCCAACCCCCGCCGCCTGCATATTTATCTCGCCGAAAAGGGCATAAAGGTACCCCTGGTGGAAGTCAGCGGCGATAATTTCACGCTCCAACCCTCCTATATCGCCAAGTATCCGCACGCCATGGTGCCGATGCTCGAGTTGGATGACGGCACCCTGATCGGTGAGGTCATGGCCATCGCGCGCTACTTCGAGGAACTCCATCCCGATCCGCCGCTGATAGGCGTCGATGCCAAGGACAAGGCCATCGTCGAGATGTGGGAACGACGCGCCAACGAGGAAGGCATGCTGGCCGCCTCGGAGTTGTTCCGCAACACGCACGAAGCCTTCGCCGCACGTGGGTTGCCAGGGTCGGCCGAAGCGATTCCGCGCGTCCCGCAACTCGTCGACCGTGCCCGCGCTCGTATGGCCCGTTTCTACAAGAAATTCGACGCGCAGCTCGCCGACAACGAATTCGTCGCCGGACCACGCTACACCGTCGCCGATATCACGACCTTGTGCACCGTCGATTTCGGGAAGTGGACCGAAAACGACATTCCCGCTGACTGCAAGAACCTGCGCCGCTGGTATGACGCCGTGTCGGCACGCCCCAGCGCCAAGGCTTGATCGCCGGCACTACCTCGGACCTGACGATCCTGAGCCAAGACCGTAGCCGTAGAAAGCAATGATCGATCTCTACACCGCTTCCACGCCGAACGGCTGGAAAGCCTCCATCGCCCTGGAGGAACTGGCGCTTCCTTACACCGTTCACCGCATCGACCTCGGGAAGAAGGAGCAAAAAAGTCCGGAATACCTGCGCATCAACCCGAACGGCCGCATCCCGACCATCGTCGACCGCGATGCCGGCAATTTCGCGGTGTTCGAATCGGGCGCCATCCTCATCTATCTTGCGGAGAAAACCGGGCGCCTCATGCCCACCGACGCAAAGGGGCGCTCGACGGTCATTCAGTGGCTGATGTTCCAGATGGGAGGGGTGGGGCCGATGCAGGGACAGGCCAACGTCTTCTTCCGCTATTTCCCCGAGAAGCTTCCCGCCGTCATCCAACGCTACCAGAATGAAACCCGGCGCCTGTACCAGGTGCTGGATACGCGGCTTGCGGATCATGAGTTTCTGGCCGGTGATTACAGCATCGCCGATATTGCGAACTGGACCTGGGTGCGGATCCACGACTGGGCCGGTGTCGACGTGGACAGTTTCCCGCATCTGCGGCGCTGGATGGCCACGTTGGCAGCCCGCCCCGCCTGTCAGCGTGGCGCGGCGATCCCCGAACCTTTCGCCGCCAACGAGGAAGTGGTCGACTACGCGAAGCAGATTCTCGAAAAATGACACCGTGCGTTCCCCGCGCAGTCGCCGCACAGCGCCGTCTGCCCGGGGCTGCGACCAGCGCACGGGCCCCGTCCTTTTGCCATCTGCAGAGAAACCCCAATCCGATGGAAATCGAGCGACTTCCTCAAAGCAGGCCGCCCTCCACCACCAAGAGGTCCAAATGAAACTGCCCATCACCGGCGGATGTTCCTGCGGAGCCATACGCTACGAATGCTCTGCCAAACCGCTGTTTTCCTGGAACTGTCACTGCCGTGATTGTCAGCGCGCCAGCGGCAGCGCTTACTGCCCGGTCATGTACGTGCCCAAGGCCGCGCTCAAGATCACCGGTTCGACACTGAAGTACGCGAGGCTGCACGCGGAAAGCGGGCGCCTGGTCGAACGCGGCCTGTGCGCGGAATGCGGCTCGAACCTGTTCATCCTGGCGGAGCTCGTCCCCGACATGCAGGGGCTGTGGGCTGGCAGCCTCGACGACCCGAATGTCTTCCAGGCCCAGATCAACGTCTGGGCCCGCAGCGCCCCGAAGTGGAGCCAGCTGGACCCGAACCTCAAGCGTCTCGAGGTGGCCCCCGACGCGCAACAGTTCAAGGCGCTGCTGGACGAAGCCCTTGCGACCTAGTGGTCCGTGACTGGCGGCGGCACAGCCCCGGGCAGGCGCCGGGGCTGTGTCGGGACGACGAAGTCCCTGAATTGGTGGAGCCGGGGGGAATCGAACCCCCGTCCGCAAGCCATCACCGGGTAGATCTACATGCTTAGCCGCCTGATTTGGATCTCATGCCGCCGTCGCGCAGGAGCACGCTACGGACAGCACCAGCCACTGAGTCTCGTTGAACGCCGAGTAGCCCGACGAGCAACCAGCCGATGTGCATGACGTCTCAGCCTTCTGCCTTGCGGCTTGGGCCCGGCCCATCGGCCTGCCGTTGAGACGCTCACCGGTGTTTAAGCGGCGAGGGCGAAACGTTCGTCGTTCGCAGTTGGTTTGTTTCAGCTGGATTTACGAGCTCACTGATGCTCGGCATGCACCACTCCAGATCCGCACCCACGTCGAAACCGGGTCGGCCCCAGGAAGTGAATTGTAGGTGGTGCGCTTGTCGCTCGTTTCAAGGCCTCGCCCATCTCACTTCAGGGCAAAGCCGACGCGGGTCGGGCGCCCCTTGTCGCCGAGCCCCTCGGCGCCGAGCCTGGACGCGGTCAGCAGGACCCGATCGGGGGCGACCTGGGTCGTCAGGTAGGCCTTGACGCGGTCGCCACGCTGATTGGCCAGGCCACGCAGCGCCTCCTCGCCGGCCGGGGCCGCCTCCAGCAACAGGGCCTCCATCTGGTCGGGCGGCAGGCTCTTGGTCAGGCCGACGATGTTGCGCGGCTTGGTCTTCAGGTCGGCAGCCTTGTAGGCGGCCTCGAGCCAGCGCTCGCGCTCGGCCGGCTCGATCGTCACGCTGTCGGGCAGGTCGCCGCTGGACTTGGCCTTGGCGACGCGCATCAGCCGGTCCAGGTGCTGGCGGCGCAGGGCCGGCTCGTCGAGTGCCGCGTCGGCGCGACCGGTCGCCTCGAGCTTGAGCGCGGGGCGATCGAGCAGCGCCTTCGCCAGTGCATCCAGCCGCTTCGTGCTCGCTTCGCTCAGCACGCTCGAACCGGGCTCGAACTCGACGTAGCCCAGCTCCTCCTCCCCGCCGCCGAAGGCATTGGCCAGCAGCGAGAACGGCGCCGTGATGGCCTTGGTGATCAGGTTGACGATGACCTTGACGATCACCCCGCCGATCGAGAACTTGGGGTCGTCCAGGCTGCCGCTGATCGGCAGGTTGATGTCGATGACGCCGTTGCGGTCCTTCAGCAGCGAGACCGCGAGCAGGATCGGCAGCTTCAGCGCATCCGGGCTGTCGACCGGCGCACCGAAGGTGAGCTGGTCGAGATAGAGCTGGTTTTCGGCCTCGAGCTTGCCGTCGACGATCCGGTAGTGCACCTTGACGGACAGCGTGCCCTTCTCGATGCCGTAGCCGGCGTAGCGTGCCGAGTAGGCGGTGAGGCGCGTGATGTCGACGCCGCGCGCGCTGGCGGTGATGTCGGTCGCCAGCCGCGCGCCCAGCGGGTGCATCGTGCCGCCGATCTCCAGCGGTGCGCTGCCGTCGACCTTGCCGGAGATCTGGACGGTCGCCGGCTGCGGGTCGTCCCAGGCCAGCGCGGCGATCTCGCCCTCGATGTCGGTCAGTTTGGCCGAATAGTTGGGACGGATGAAGTTGTCGGTGAAGTCGACCGTGCCGCGGGCCAGCCGGATCCCGGCCCAGCGCAGCTGCGGTCCGTGCTCGGCGGCCGCCGCGGGCGCCGAGGCGGCGGACGCCGGTGCGTCCGCGGCGACCGCCGACGCGGCGCTCGGCGTGGTCAGCGAGCGGTCCTCGCCGCCGCGCTTGGCGATGTCACGCAGGTTGATGCGGCCGTCGGCATTGACGATCACGCGGCCGTAAAAGTCCTCCAGCGCGATCTGGCCCAGATCGGCCACCAGCGCATCGGGGCGCCAGCGCACGTCCATGCCCTCGAGGCCGAGGCGCTTGAAGCGCAGCAGCTCGGCATCGTTGAGCTTGTCGAGCGCGCGCAGCTCGGCCAGCGCGGCGCGGCCTTTCCAGCGCAGCGACGCGACCGCTTGCTGTGCATCCCCCTCGACGCCCAACTCGCCCGTGACGGAGGCCTTGGCCGAGGCGAGCGCCAGGTTCACGTGCGGCTCGAGGTAGGGCTGCAGGCCGCTGAGGTCGAGCGCCTGGATGTCGATGCGGCTCTTCAGCGCTAGCGGTTGCGGGCGCAGCTCACCGCGCAGCTGCAGCCGCCCGCC
>DATMJX010000241.1:0-2079 GCA_035553715.1 Methylibium sp. | reverse complement strand
TCGAGCGGCAGCGACGCAGGCGTCGCGCTGGCAGCGGTGGGGCGCTGGCGGGCCATCGCTCGCGCGTCCTCAGCCGTCCAGCCGCGCGGCGCGCAGCAGGTCGACGCACAGCTGTTCGTAGGAAATGCCGGCCGCGCGCGCCGACATCGGCACCAGCGAATGCCCGGTCATGCCCGGCGAGGTGTTCATCTCGAGCAGGAAGGGCTTGCGGTCGCTCGCGCGCAGCATCAGGTCGGCGCGGCCCCAGCCGCGGCAGCCGAGCGCGCGGTAGGCCGCCAGCGTCAGGCGCTGGACCTCGGCCTCCTCCTCGGGCGCGAGCCCGCTCGGGCACAGGTACTGCACCTCGTCGGTGAAGTACTTGTTCTGGTAGTCGTAGCCGGCCGCGGGCGGCACGATGCGGATCACCGGCAGCGCACGCGCCTGCGCGCCCTCGCCGATGACCGGGCAGGTCAGCTCCGGGCCGGCGATGAACTCCTCGCACAGCACCACCGGGTCGTGCCCGGCCGCGCACGTCACCGCCTCGGCCATCTGCGCGGCCGCCTCGACCTTGGTGACGCCGATCGACGAGCCCTCGTGCGGCGGCTTGACGATCAGCGGCAGGCCCAGCTCCGCCGGCACGGCGCGAACGCGCTCGGCGCCCTGCTCGCCGGGCGCGAGCGCCACCCAGCGCGGCGTCGGCAGGCCCTCGGCGAGCCAGACGCGCTTGGTCATGACCTTGTCCATCGCGATCGCCGAAGCCATCACGCCGGAGCCGGTGTAGGGAATGCCGAGCAGCTCCAGCGCGCCCTGCACCGTGCCGTCCTCGCCATGGCGGCCGTGCAGCGCGATGAAGCAGCGCGCGAAGCCCTCGGTCTTGAGCTCGCCGAGCTCGAAGTCGGCCGGATCGAAGGCGTAGGCATCGACGCCCTGGCCCTGCAGCGCGGCGAGCACGCCGTGCCCGCTCATCAGCGAGATGTCCCGCTCGGCCGAGCTGCCGCCCATCAGCACCGCGACCTTGCCCAGACTCTTCGGGTCGAACCCGCTCATGCCACGCCTCCCAAGCATTCGACCAGCTTCGCCGGCACCGCGCCGATCGAGCCCGCGCCCATCGCGATCACCACATCCCCGTCGCGCACGTTGTCGATCACGGCCTGCGGCATCGCCGCGATCTCGTCGACGAACACCGGTTCGAGCTTGCCGGCCACTCGCAAGGCACGCGCCAGCGCGCGGCCGTCGGCGGCGACGATCGGCGCCTCGCCGGCGGCGTAGACCTCGGCCAGCAGCACCGCGTCGGCCGTGCCCATGACCTTGACGAAGTCCTCGAAGCAGTCGCGTGTGCGCGTGTAGCGGTGCGGCTGGAAGGCGATCACCAGACGCCGCCCCGGGAAGGCGCCGCGCGCGGCCGCGATCACCGCGGCCATTTCGACCGGGTGGTGGCCGTAGTCGTCGATCAGCGTGAAGCGCCCGCCGCCCGGCACCGGCAGCTCGCCGTAGCGCTGGAAGCGCCGCCCGACGCCGGCGAAGGCGGCCAGCGCCCGCTGCAGCGGCGCATCGGGCAGCTCCAGCTCGGCCGCCACCGCGATGACGGCCAGCGCATTACGCACGTTGTGCTCGCCGGGCAGGTTCAGCGTCACCTCCAGATCGGGCATCACGACGCCGTTGCGGCGCTGCGCGGTGAAGCGCATCTGCCCGCCGGGCAGGGCCAGCACGTTCACGGCGCGCACCTGGCTGTCCTCGCCGAAGCCGTAGCTGACCACCGGGCGCGAGATCATCGGGATGATCGAGCGCACGCCTGGGTCGTCGCCGCAGACGATCGCCGCACCGTAGAAGGGCATGCGGTGGATGAACTCGACGAAGGCGGCCTTCAGTTTCGCGAAGTCGTGGCCGTAGGTGTCCATGTGGTCGGCGTCGATGTTGGTCACGACGCTGAGCACAGGCATCAGGTTCAGGAAGGAGGCATCGGACTCGTCGGCCTCGACGACGATGTAGTCGCCGGCGCCGAGCCGCGAGTTCGCGCCGGCGCTCTCGAGCCGCCCGCCGATCACGAAGGTCGGGTCCAGCCCGGCCTCGGCCAGCACGCTGGCGACCAGCGAGGTCGTG
>DATMJX010000240.1:0-3363 GCA_035553715.1 Methylibium sp. | reverse complement strand
CCACCTCGACCGCTGCCTGACCTGCCGCAACTGCGAGAGCACCTGCCCCTCGGGCGTGCAGTACGGCGAGCTGGTCGAGATCGGCCGGCGCGTCGTCGACGCCAAGGTCGAGCGCCCGACCAGCGAGCGCGTCGTGCGCGGTGCGCTCAAGGAGGGGCTCACCTCCTCGCTGTTCGCGCCGGCGCTCAAGCTCGGCCAGTGGTTCCGCCCCTTCGTGCCCGCGGCACTCAAGGCCAAGGTGCCACCCAAGGCCGGCCCCGGCGCGCACCGCTGGCCCACCCGCAGCCACCCGCGCAAGGTGCTGATGCTGCTCGGCTGCGTGCAGCCGGCGCTGGCGCCCAACATCAACAGCGCGACCGCGCGCGTGCTCGACGCCGCCGGCATCCAGACCCTGGTGGCCGACGGCGCCGGCTGCTGCGGCGCGATCCGCGACCACCTCAATGACCACGAGGGCGGCCTCGCCGACATGCGCCGCAACATCGACGCCTGGTGGCCGCTGGTCGAAGGGCTGACCGAGCAGGGCACGGTCGAGGCGATCGTGATGAACGCCTCGGGCTGCGGCGCCACCGTCAAGGAGTACGCGCGCCACCTGCAGCACGACCCGGCCTATGCCGAGCGCGCCGCGAAGATCAGCGCGCTGACCAAGGACCTGTCCGAGCTGCTGCCGGATCTGGTGCCCCAGCTCAAGCCGCGGCTGCATGGCCGCCGCCCGAAGCTGGCCTACCACCCGCCCTGCACGCTGCAGCACGGCCAGCAGCTGCGCGGCGGCGTCGAGGGCGGCCTGCGCGAGCTCGGCTTCGAGGTCCAGCTCGCGCCGACCGAGAGCCACCTGTGCTGCGGCTCGGCCGGCACCTACTCGGTGCTGCAGCCCTTGCTCGCCGGCCAGCTGCGCGAGCGCAAGCTCGGCCAGCTGCTGCCGCTGGCGCCCGAGGCCATCGTCTCGGCCAACGTCGGCTGCATCCAGCACCTGCAGGTCGGCACCGGCATCCCGGTGAAGCACTGGGTCGAGGTGCTGGACGAGGCGCTGGGCGGCTGAGCCCCCACCTCGGCCGCGGCGGCGCGGCCGTCGCGAGGCCGGTCGCCGACCCGTTCTGAGGCCCCCGCCACCGCGCACCCGAGGCTCCGCCCGGACCCCGCAGAGCGGCGGCGACACCGATGGCTCGCCCCGCGCCGTGACCGAGTTCACGGCGCGGCCGGCGGCGTGGCGAACTGTCACGAGCGTTTCGCCGTGCGTGGGCACGCTCTCGGGGCTGCGGTCATCGGCTTGCGATGCCGCCTCGGGCGGCGCACGCCGGGCCGCCCCTCCAGCGCCGGCGCCGTGTGCCGATCAGCGCATCCCTTTCCTTCCACGAAACGACCCTGACCATGACCTGGCTTGCCGCCTTGCTCATCCGCACACGACTGTTGCTGCTGCTCGCCCTGTCCAGCCTGGTGCTGGTGGCGCTCGGCCTGTACAGCGGCCTGCAACTCTCGCTCGAGGCGCAGCGCGCCGACGACACGCTGCGCAGCACCCTGGCGGCCGTCGGCCTGCTTGCCGAGATCCGTGCCGGCGTCGGCAACGCGCGCCGCTACGAGAAGGACCAGTTCCTCAACCTCGGCGATGAGGAGCAGACCGAGCGCTACCGCAAGCTCTGGTCGGGCGAGGTGGACACGCTCCTGCGGCGGCTGGACGAGGCCCGCCAGTCGATGCCGGCGCAGCGCGAGCAGGCCACGCTGGACGCCCTCCGGCTCGGCCTCTCGAACTACCGCCGCGGGCTGCTCGAGCTCAACCAGCGCATCGACCGCGGCGAGCTCAACGACCCCTGGGCGGCCAACGGCGCGATGGCGGCCTACAAGGCCGACGTTCGCGCCGCCGATGCCGCGCTGGCCACGCTGACGAAGGCCGTCGAGGCGCAGGCGAGCGCGGCGCAGGCCTCGCTCGTGGCGCGCACGAGCCGCTCGCACGCGCTGATCGGCGCGGCGACGGCGCTGGCCGTGGCCCTCGGCGCCTGGCTGACGCTCGCCATCAGCCGCTCGATCGTGCGGCCGCTGGAGGCCTTGCAGGCGGTGGCCGCGCGCTGGTCGACCGGCGACCTTGCCGTGGCGCTGGAGCCGGCCGGCCGCGACGAGCTGTCGCAGGCGCAGCGGGGCCTGAACGGCATGCGCGAGTCGCTGCGCTCGCTGCTGCTGCAGGTGCGGCAGTCCAGCGACAGCATCGGCACCGCCTCGAGCGAGATCGCCGTCGGCAACCAGGACCTGTCGGTGCGCACCGAGCAGGCCGCGAGCAACCTGCAGCAGACCGCCTCTTCCATGGAGCAGCTCGCCGGCACGGTGCAGCAGACCGCCGACTCGGCGCGCACCGCGAACCAGCTCGCGTCGTCGGCGTCCGCCTCCGCGGCCAAGGGCGGGGAGGTCGTCGACAAGGTCGTGGCGACGATGGCGGAGATCCATGCCGCCTCGAAGCGCATCGCCGACATCATCGGCGTCATCGACGGCATCGCCTACCAGACCAACATCCTGGCTCTGAACGCCGCGGTCGAGGCCGCGCGCGCCGGCGAGCAGGGCCGCGGCTTCGGCGTGGTCGCCAGCGAGGTGCGCCACCTCGCGCAGCGCAGCGCCCAGGCGTCCCGGGAGATCAAGGCGCTGATCGGCGCCTCGGTCCTGAAGGCCGACTCGGGCGCGAAGCTGGTGCAGGACGCCGGTGGCGCGATGCAGGAGATCGTCGCGTCGGTGCGCCGCGTGAGCGACATCATCGGCGACATCACGGCCGCCGCCGCCGAACAGAGCGATGGCATCGGCCAGGTCAATGCCGCCGTCGGCCACCTCGACCAGATGACGCAGCAGAACGCCGCGCTGGTCGAAGAGAGTGCGGCGGCCGCCGAGAGCCTGAAAGCGCAGGCGCACCGGCTGCAACAGGCGGTCTCGGTGTTCCGGCTGGATGCGCCGGTTGCCGCCTTGCAGTGAGCGAATAGCGCAAGGATTCACTCGCTTAGCCAGCCGTGAATCCTTGTTTGTCGAAAGGCCGCTCAGCAGCGGTTGCGATCGCTTGCGTCCGCGCTGGCGAGTTCCGCTTTCGACCCAAATCGGCCAGACCTGAAAAGCCACAGCGGACACTCAAGTTGCCAAGAGCGCCAATGGCGACGGCAAGCGTGCGTTCAACTCCCAGCGTGGACGACCCCGATGGCGGGGCCTCCGGCCGTCAAGCGCTGCACCCCTGAAGCAGCCAATCCTGCCTGCTGCTGTTCGCCGACATCAAGCATCAACGGCGGGTTCCGCCGCCGCCAGTCATGGCGCCGTGGAGATTCGCGGCAGCGGGCTTTCGCGGCTTCTGCGGCACGGCCGCCGCTGTGCGTGACCAGTCCTCGACTTCCTGGGGTGCGCAGT
>DATMJX010000239.1:0-3973 GCA_035553715.1 Methylibium sp. | reverse complement strand
GTGTGCGCCGCCCCGGCGGCCGCGCACCGGTCGGCCGGGGCGGCGTCGCCGCCATGCGACAGGCCGCCGCCGGGACTACCGAGGCACGCTGCGCCGCCAGCACGCGCCGGCAGCGACGACCATCAGCGCCGCCAGCGCGAGCGGCCCCAGCCCGAAGCGGCCGGCCCACCAGGCGTAGGGGGTCAGCCCGACGCGCCCCTGCACCCGGCCCGCGAGCACGCCGCGCGTGTGGGGCGCCAGGGCATGGGTCACGACGCCGCGGTGGTCGATCACGACGGTCGCCCCGGTGTTGGTCGCACGCAGCATCGGCCGCTGCAGCTCCAGCGTGCGCAGCCGCGAGATCTGCAGGTGCTGGTCGATCGCGACGGTGTCGCCGAACCAGGCGATGTTGCTGACGTTGGCCAGCAGCGTCGGCGCGCTCGCCGCATCGCGGAAGCGCACCGCGAGCTCCTCGCCGAACAGATCCTCGTAGCAGATGTTCGGCGCGACGCGCTCGCCGCGCACCGCGAACGAGGGCGCGTCGAGCGGGCCGCGGTCGAAATCGCCCAGCGGCATGCGCATCAGGTCGACGAACCAGCGAAAGCCCAGGGGGATGAACTCGCCGAAGGGCACCAGGTGGTGCTTGTCATAGCGGTAGAAGCCGCCGGGCTGCCTGGCGGCGTCGGCCGACAGCCCGGCCACCGAGTTCGTGTAGCCGGCCGCGAAGCTGCCCAGCGGCAGCCCGACCAGCGCGGCGCGGTCGCCCTCGCCGTAGGCGCCGCGCAGCGCGTCCCAGTAGCCGGGCGGCAGCTGCTCGGGCAGCAGCGGGATCGCGGTCTCGGGCGCCACCACCAGATCGGCGCGGGACTGCAGCAGCGCGCGGCCGACCCAGTCCAGCGTGGCCGGCAGGTGCTCGGGCACGAACTTCTCGTCCTGCGCGACATTCGTCTGCAGCAGCGCGACGCTCAGCGTGCCGCCGGGCGCGGTGAAGTCCCGCGGCAGCGCCTGCGGCCCCCACCACAGCAGGGTCGCCAGCGCGAGCGCGCCCCAGCGCGCGACGCCCTGCGCCGCCACCGCGCCGGCCGCCAGCGCCGCCACGCCCGCCGCGACGGCCCCGATGCCGTAAACGCCGACCCAGGGCGCCAGTGCCACCAGCGCGCCGTCGCCATGCGCGTAGCCGGCCGCCACCCAGGGGAAGCCGGTGAGGAGCAGGCCGCGCGCCAGCTCGGCCAGCAGCCACAGCGCGGCGAACAGCGCCGCGTCGCCCACCGGCCGGCCTCGGCGCCAGCGCCACCAGGCCGCCAGGGCCGCCGCCAGGTAGAGCGAGAGCAGCGCCGCGAGCAGCGCCACCGCGAGCGCCGCCAGCCAGGCCGGCAGGCCGCCGTAGCGGTGCATGCTGATGAAGAGCCACCACACGCCGCCGGCCAGCCCGGCCGTGCCGAACACGCCGCCGAGCAGCGCCGCGCGGCCGGCCGAGCCGGCGGCCGCGGCCCGCCAGGCCAGCAGGGCCACGCACAGGGCCTGCAGCCAGGCCAGCGGCTGCGGCGCGAAGCTGAGCGCGTGCAGCCCCCCGGCCGCGGCCACCAGGGCGAGCTCGGCCGGCAGCGGCCAGCCGGCCGGCCGCATCGCGCCGCTCAAGCCTCGACGGCCGCCGGCGCGCCGCCTTGCGCGGCCCGCGTGACCTTGAACCAGCGCACCGCACCGCCACGCGCCAGCATCACGACGAAGCGCAGTCCGCCGACCTCGACCGCCTCGCCGCGGCGCGGCACGCGACCGAGCTCGTGGGCCACCAGGCCGCCGATGGTGTCGAAGTCCTCCTCCGACAGCGCGGTGCCGAACACCGCATTGACCTCGCCGATCGAGGCGTCGCCGGCGACCCGCTGGCTGCCGTCGGCCAGCGTGTAGACGCCGGACTCGCCGTCCTTGTCGTCGAACTCGTCCTCGATCTCGCCGACGATCTCCTCGAGCACGTCCTCGATCGTGATCAGCCCGGCGGTCTTGCCGAACTCGTCGATCACGATCGCGAGATGGTTGCGGTTGGAGCGGAAGTCGCGCAGCAGCTCGTTGAGGCGCTTGGTCTCGGGCACGAACACCGCCGGGCGCAGCAGCGCGCGCAGGTTCAGCTCGGGCGCGCGCTGCAGCTTCAGCAGATCCTTGGCCATCAGGATGCCGATGACGTTGTCACGCTCGCCCTCGTAGACCGGGAAGCGCGAATGGCCGGTGTCGATGACGAGCTCGAGCAGCTCGTCGTAGGGCGAATCGATGTCCAGCAGGTCCATGCGCGGCGCGGCCACCATCACGTCGCCGGCGGTCATATCCGCCATGCGGATCACGCCCTCGAGCATCGCGCGCGACTCGGGCTCGATCAGCTCGCGGGTCTCGGCCTCGGCCAGGGTCTCGATCAGCTCGTCGGTCGAGTCGGGGCCGGGCGAGAGGAATTCGACGATGCGCTCGAACAGCGTGCGCCGGTCGGCTGCCGACGGCGCTCGGTCGCCCGCGCGGGTCGGCCGGGCTGGATGGGGATCGGACACGGGGCCGCGGCCGGAAGTGGAGGAGCGGTCAAGAATACCGCAGCGCGGTGACCGGGCCTGCTCGGCGCGGCGCGGCGCTTGCTTGACAGCCCCCGGGGCTTGATCGACAGTCGTCCACCCCCATTTACGCCCATCCTGCACTCGCGCGACACGACGCCATGGCCCTGATTCCTGTCACCATCCTCACCGGCTTCCTCGGCTCCGGGAAGACCACCCTGCTCAAGCGCGTGCTGTCCGAGGCCCACGGCCAGAAGATCGCCGTGATCGAGAACGAGTTCGGCGAGGAGAACATCGACAACGAGATCCTCGTCACCGACGCCAAGGAGCAGATCGTGCAGATGAGCAACGGCTGCATCTGCTGCACGATCCGGGAGGATCTGCGCGCGACGCTGTCGGACCTGGCCGAGAAGAAGCGCAAGGGTGAGCTCGACTTCGAGCGCATCGTCATCGAGACCACCGGCCTGGCCGATCCGGGCCCGGTCGCCCAGACCTTCTTCATGGACGACGAGATCGCCGAGAGCTACCTGCTCGACTCGATCCTGACGCTGGTGGACGCCAAGCATGGCGACGGCCAGCTCGACACCCGCCAGGAGGCACGCCGCCAGGTCGGCTTCGCCGACCGCATCTTCCTGAGCAAGACCGACCTGGTCGCGAAGGAAGAGGCCGAGGCGCTGATCCACCGCATCAAGCACATGAACCCGCGCGCGCCGCTGCAGGCGGCCAACTTCGGCGAGGTGCCGATCGCCGAGGTGTTCGACCTGCGCGGCTTCAACCTCAACGCCAAGCTCGACATCGACCCGGACTTCCTGAAGGAGGACGACGGGCACGATCACCACCACCATCATCACGACCACGATCACGAGCACGGCGAGCACTGCGGCCACCCGCACCACCATGCCCACGACGACGACGTGAAGAGCTTCGTCTACCGCGCCGATCGCCCGTTCAGCGCGGCGCGGCTGGAGGACTTCCTCGGCAGCGTGGTCAACGTCTACGGGCCGAAGCTGCTGCGCTACAAGGGTGTGCTGAACATGCAGGGGGTCGAGCGCAAGGTGATCTTCCAGGGCGTGCACCAGCTGATGGGCAGCGACCTCGGCCCGGCCTGGGGCTCGGGCGAGACGCGCGTCAGCAAGCTCGTCTTCATCGGCATCGACCTGCCGCGCGAGATCCTCGAGCAGGGGCTGGAGCAATGCCTCGCCTGAGTCCCATGCCCCTGGCGGCGCCGTCGCTACAATCCGCGGCGCTCGAAGCGGCGGCCGCCAGCGACGGCAGGCCGGCCGGTGCTTTATAAAGATGCCGTGACGCGAGGAGACCTCCTGTGAGCAAGACGCCGGCGAAACCTGCCGCTCCCGCCGCCAAGAAGGTGAGTGCCAAGGCCGCTGCGGCGCCGTCGGCGTCGCCCTCCTCGAAATCCGCCGCAGCCAAACCCGCTGCCCCGGCAGCCCCGAAGACCCCCCCTAAAG
>DATMJX010000238.1:0-8206 GCA_035553715.1 Methylibium sp. | reverse complement strand
GCCCAGGGGGCCGGCCTCGAGTGGGTGAACTCGGACGCCGACAAGGTGCGGGCGGTCCAGCAGGCCATGGCCGAGGCGCCGAAGCCGGTGCGCGTGCCGCGCGAGCCCAAGCCGGTCGTGATCGCCGACGAGGGGCCGCTGGTGCTGGTCGAGACGCGCAAGGAGCTCTCGCAGATCAAGCTGCCCTTCGAGCAGCAGGTCTGAGATCCCTCCGGGGCCTCGCGCCCCGTGCCTGACGAAGAACGGCGCACCGAGGTGCGCCGTTCTTCTTGGCGAGCCCGGCTCAGGGCAGCCGATCGAGCGCCCGCCGGTAGGGCGCGTGGTGCATCAGCTCGTCCCAGCCCAGCGGCGCGGTCTGCGGCAGCAGATCCAGGCGCCGCGCCTCGCTGTCGGCGCTGGCCTGCCAGCGGCCCTGCTGCAGCGCCGCCTCGAGCCCGTCGATCAACGCGTCCAGCGGCGCACCGCCATGCAGGCTCTGGTTGCACAGCAGCACCAGGTCGCAGCCGGCGTTCAAGGCGGCGATGCCGGCCTCGGTCGGCGTGCCCGCCACGGTGGCGCCCTGCATGCTCAGGTCGTCGCTGAAGATCGCCCCCTCGAAGCCGAGCCGGCCACGCAGGATCTCCTGCAGCCAGCGCGCCGAGAAGCCGGCCGGCCGCGCATCGACCTGCGGGTAGATCACATGGGCCGGCATCACGCTGGCGAGGCTGCCCGACAGCCACTCATAGGGCTTGGCGTCGTCGGCCAGGAGGGCCTCGAGCGTGCGCTCGTCGACCGGCACCTCGGTGTGCGAGTCGGCGGCCACGAAACCATGCCCAGGGAAATGCTTGCCGCAACTGGCCATGCCGGCCAGCAGCAGGCCGTGCATCAGGCTCTTGGCAAGCAGCGCGGCGACACGGGCGTCGCGGTGAAAGGCACGATCGCCGATGACACCGCTGGGGCCGTGGTCGAGGTCGAGCACCGGCGTGAAGCTGAAGTCGACGCCACAGGCGCGCAGCTCGCTCGCGAGCACATAGCCGCAGGCGGTGGCCGCGTCGGTGGCGGCCATCGCCCCCGCACCGGGCCCGGCGCTACCATCGCGCATCCACTGCTCGCCCAGCACCCGCATCGGGGGCAGGTGGGTGAAGCCGTCGCTGCGAAAGCGCTGCACGCGGCCGCCTTCGTGGTCGACGCAGATCAGCACGTCGGGACGCAGGTCCTTGATCTCGGCGGTCAGCCGGGTGAGCTGGGCACGGTCGCGCCAGTTGCGCGCGAACAGGATCAGGCCGCCGACGAGCGGATGCTGCAGGCGGCGGCGGTCGTCGGCGTCGAGGGCGAGGCCGGCGATGTCGAGAACGATCGGCGAATGGTCGGTCATGGCAGGGGGGGCAGTTGCTCGACCACCACGAAGGCGGCGGCGTAGTCGGATTCGTCGGTGACCGTCACGTGGGCCTGCAGGCGACGCTCGGCGAACCACTGCGCGAGCTCGCCCGACAGGGCGATCTCGGGCTTGCCGCTCGCGGCATTGAGGATTTCGCAGGCGCGCCAGGTCATCGGCCAGTGGATGCCCAGGCCGATCGCCTTCGAGAACGCCTCCTTGGCCGAGAAGCGCGTGGCGAGGTAGCTCAGGCCGCGCGCCTCGACGCGGGCGCGGCGTGCGCGCCAGACCGCCAGCTCGCGCGGGCCCAGCACCTTCTCGGCGAAGCGCTCGCCGCGGCGCTCGAAGGTCGCGGCGATGCGCCGCTGGTCGCACAGGTCGGTGCCGATGCCGTAGATCACGGCGCCCCCTCGTCCCGTGGGCACACGGCCCGATCCCCCGAGGGGATCCGGGCTGGCTTGGGAGCGGCCCAGCGCTCGACCCGCGTCGCGGCGCTCACCCGTGCGCCTTCTGGATGCAGCGCAGGTAGTCGCGCACGGTCTCGGTCAGGCCCAGCTCCAGCGCGTCGGCGATCAGCGCGTGACCGATCGACACCTCGAGCACGCCGGGGACGGCCCGCAGGAAGTCGGCCAGGTTGTCGCGGTTCAGATCGTGCCCCGCATTGAGCTGCAGGCCGGCGGCACGTGCCGCCGCGCCGGCCGCCGCGTAGCGCACCAGCACCGCTGCCTGCTCGGCCGTCCCATGGGCACGCGCATAGGCCTCGGTGTAGAGCTCGACCCGCTCGGCGCCGAGCGCGGCGGCGCCGGCCATCGCCTCGGGCACCGGGTCCATGAACAGGCTGACGCGCACGCCCAGCGCATGGCATTCGGCGATCAGCGGCTGCAGCCGCGCGCCGTCGACATCGAGGTTCCAGCCGTGATCGGAGGTCGACTGGCCGACCGCATCGGGCACGAAGGTGGCCTGGTGCGGCCGCAGCTCGCGCACCAGGTCCATCAGGTTGTGGAAGGGATTGCCCTCGATGTTGTACTCGGCGTTCGGCCACTCGGCTTTCAGCAGGGCCGACAGGTCGCGGACATCGTCGGGGCGGATGTGGCGCTGGTCGGGGCGTGGATGCACCGTGATGCCCTGCGCCCCGGCCTCGAGACAGATCCGGGCGGCACGCACCACGCTCGGGATCGTCAGCGTGCGCTGGTTGCGCAGCAGCGCCACCTTGTTGAGATTGACCGACAGCGCCGTGGCGCCGCCGTGCGGCGCCAGACCGGTGGTGACGAGAGGGTTCATCGCGAGCGGGTGGAGGCCTGGAGGTTCTGCAGGTCGATCATGACCTGGCGCGTGCGCAGCATCGGTGCAGCCAGATGATAGTGAAGCAGCGCGCGCAGCAGCGCCCGCAGCTCGGCCTGCGGCGCGACGCAGGCGCGCTGCAGCGCCGCCAGGTCGTCGGCATCGAGCGCGGCTTGCAGCGCCTGCCAGTCGGCGGCCGCCAGACCGGGCTCGCCGGCAGCCACCGGCGCCAGGCCGGTCTCGGGCCGCAGCGCATGGGCGGCACCGGCGAGCGGCTGCTGCGTCAGCGTGACGCGATCGAGCGCCGGCAGCAGCCCGGTCTCGCGCAGCAGCAGCAGCTCGAAGGCGCGCAAGGCCGCGCCGACATGCAGCTCGTCGCCGCTGCCGAGCGCCGGCAGCGTCAGCGCATAGGCGTCGAACAGCGCCGGATGCGGGTCATGGCGGGCGAGCAGCCGCATCAGCAGCTCGTTCAGGTAGAAGCCGGTCATCACCGCTGCGCCCCCCGGGGGCGCCGGACCGCCGGCCCACTCGGCCGCCTTCAGCGGCAACACCTCCGATGCTCCCTCGCCCGCACCGCGGCGCGCGCCGTAGCTGACATTCAGCCGCGCGAAGGGCAGCAGCACCGCACGCAGCTGCGAGTAAGGCCGTTTGGCGCCCTTGGCCGCCACGACGACGCGACCCTGCTCGCGGGTGAACAGGTCGAGGATCGCGCTGGACTCGCTCCAGTCATGGGCATGCAGCAGGTACGCAGGCTGCAGGGCCGGCGCCACGCGGCGGTTCATTCGTAGCCGTAGCTCTTGAGCCGTGCGTCGTCGTCGGCCCAGCCCGAGCGCACCTTGACCCACAGCTCGAGGAAGACCTTGGCCTCCATCAGGCGCTCGAGCTCGACACGGGCCTCGCTGCCGATGCGCTTGAGGCGCTCGCCCTGGTTGCCGATCACCATGCCCTTGTGCGCGTCGCGCTCGACGACGATGGTGGCGGCGATGCGCCGCAGCGCGCCCTCCTCCTTGAACTCGTCGATCACGACGGTCGAGGTGTAGGGCAGTTCGTCGCCGGTCAGGCGGAACAGCTTCTCGCGAATGATCTCGCTGGCAAGGAAGCGCTCGCTGCGGTCGGTCAGCGACTCGGGGTCGTAGTACCAGGGCTGCTCGGGCAGGTAGGGTCGCAGGATCGCGAACAGGCGGCGCGCGTCCGCCGCGTCCTCCGCCGACACCGGCACGAACTCGGCAAACGGATGGCGCTCCTGCATGCCCTTGAGCCAGGGCGCAAGCTCGGCGCGGCGCTTCACCAGGTCGAGCTTGTTGGCCACCAGCAGCGTCGGCTTGCCCGGTGGAATCAGGGCCAGCACCTTGGCGTCATCCAGCCCGAAGCGGCCGGCTTCGACGACGAACAACACCGCGTCGACATCGGCCAGCACCGCCTGCACGGTCTTGTTCAGGTTGCGGTTCAGCGCCGCGGCACCCTTGACGGTGTGACGGGTCTGGAAGCCGGGGGTGTCGACGAACACGAACTGGGTGTCGCCCTCGGTATGGATGCCGGTGATGCGGTGGCGCGTGGTCTGCGCCTTGCGCGAGACGATGCTGACCTTCTGGCCCAGCAGCGCATTGAGCAGCGTCGACTTGCCGACATTCGGCCGCCCGACGATCGCGACCAGCCCACAGCGCTGCACGCCCGTCTCGCTCATGGTGCCCCCTCCCCGTTCTTCTTGAGCGCTGCGAGCGCGACACGCGCCGCTTCCTGCTCGGCGGCGCGGCGTGAACGGCCCACCCCCTGCACCGCGAGCGCATGCGCCGGAACGCTGCAGCTGACGGTGAAAATCTGCTCGTGCGCCGGCCCGCGGGTGGCCTCGATGCGATACAGCGGCACGGGCTCCCGCCGGGCCTGCAGCCATTCCTGCAGTTCGGTCTTAGCGTCCTTGGTCCAGGCTTCGGCGACGGTCGCCTCGACCAGCGGCGCGAACAGCCGCTCGACCAGCGCGCGCGCGGCCTCGAACCCGCCGTCGAGGTGCACGGCACCGATCAGGGCCTCGAGCGCATCGGCCAGGATCGACGGGCGCTGCGCCCCCCCGCTGCGCGCCTCGCCTTCGCTCAGGCGCAGCAGCGTCGGCAAGCCGAGCGACAGCGCGACACGGTGCAAGGTCTCCTCACGCACGAGATGGGCCCGCACGCGGGTCAGGTCGCCCTCGTCGGAGCGTTCGAACTGGCGGTACAGCAGGCCGGCCATGGCGGCCGCGAGCACGGCATCACCCAGGAATTCGAGGCGCTCGTTGTGCGCCGCCCCGAAGCTCTTGTGGGTCAGTGCGCGCTCGAGCAGGGCCGCGTCAGCGAAACGATGCCCGAGGCGGAGCTGCAGTGCGTCGAGCGGGCGGTTCACGATCGGAAGGACGTGCCGACCGCCAGCGGTCGGCAGCGATTCACTGCGACCGGCCCCGGTACTTGATGACCAGGAACACCGGCTCGATCAGCTCGATCTCCTTGTCGTAGGCGAAGCTGATCACGACGCGCTCGTTGTCCTTGGTGATCTCGAGGTCCTTCGCCGTGATCGACGAGATCGAGTACTCGATGATCTGCTGACTTTCGAAGGCCCTGCGCACCTCGGCCACCGTGCCCGGGTTGCTGCTCGCGATCTTGTTGATGGCGCGCTGGATCGTGAAGTACTCGTTCAAAGTGGGCAGCACCTTCAGTGCGACCAGGCTGACCGAGGCCACCACGACCGCCCAGAACAGCAGCCCGATCAGTGTCACGCCACGTTGCGAGCGACGCAGCGTTGCTATCCCGGCAGGATTCATCGTGGGTCTCCAGCGCTTCGTGCGCCTCAGTCGAAGGAACCGATGCGTTTGAGGTTACCGAAATTCATCCACACAAAGAAGGCCTTGCCGACGATGTTCTCGTCCGGCACGAAACCCCAGTAGCGCGAATCCTGCGAATTGTCGCGGTTGTCGCCCATCATGAAATAGTGCCCCGCCGGCACCTTGCAGACGACGCCATCGGCGTTGTAGCGACAGTTGTCACGGAAAGCCTGGAACTGCGGCATCGGGATCACGAAGCCGGGCCGGTCCCTGTCCGTCAGGACACGGTGGGGCACCGTGCTGAGCCGCTCGCTGGCCTGCTGCGAATAGCGCAGCGACTCTTCGTCGTAGTACTCGGGCAGCGGCTCGGTCGGTACCGGCTGGCCGTTGATCGAGAGGCGCTTGTTCAGGTAGCTGACCTCATCGCCCGGCAGGCCGACGACGCGCTTGATGTAATCGACCGTCGGATCGACCGGATAACGGAAGACCACGACATCCCCGCGCTGCGGCTCGTGGTTGGCGATGACCTTCTTGTTGACCACGGGCAGGCGCACGCCGTAGTGAAACTTGTTCACCAGGATCAGGTCGCCGATCGTCAGGGTCGGGATCATCGAGCCTGACGGGATCTTGAAGGGCTCGAAGAGGAAGGAGCGCAGCAGGAAGACGATCAGGATCACCGGGAACAGCCCTGCGGTCCAGTCCAGCCACCAGGGTTGCGCCAGCACGCGTTCCTTGTCGGCAGCGACGCTGCCGTCGATCTTCTCGATGCCCTGGCGCTGCAGTTCGGCACGACGCTGCGCGTCCTGGGCCTCGAGCGCACCGGCGGACGCGAGGCGCCGCGGCATGAAATGGAACCGCTCGGCCAGCCAGTAGCCGAAGGTCACGACGGTCAGGACGAACAGCAGCAGCGAGAAGTTGCCGCCCCAGGAGCCGATGTACCAGCCCCCCAGGTAAACCGCGAGGGCGCCGTAGAGCAGCCCGGTCAATGCACTCATGTAGGCTTCAGTCGTCCACTTGGAGGATGGCCAGGAAGGCTTCCTGCGGCACCTCGACGGTGCCGATCTGCTTCATCCGCTTCTTGCCAGCCTTCTGCTTTTCGAGCAGCTTGCGCTTGCGCGTGATGTCGCCCCCATAGCATTTTGCCAGCACGTTCTTGCGCAGCGCCTTGATGTTCTCGCGCGCGATGATGTTGGCGCCGATCGCCGCCTGGATCGCCACGTCGTACATCTGGCGCGGGATCTGCTCGCGCATCTTGGCGGCTACCGCGCGGCCGCGGAACTGGCTCTGGCTGCGGTGGACGATGATCGACAGCGCGTCGACGCGATCGCCATTGATCAGGATGTCGACCTTGACGACATCGGCGGCACGGTACTCCTTGAACTCGTAGTCCATCGAGGCGTAGCCGCGACTGACCGACTTCAGCTTGTCGAAGAAGTCCAGCACGATCTCGGCCAGCGGCAGCTCGTAGGTCAGGTGGACCTGGCGACCGTGGTAGGCCATGTTCATCTGCACGCCACGCTTCTGGTTGCACAGCGTCATCACCGGACCGACATAGTCCTGCGGCATGTACAGCTGCACCGTGACGATGGGCTCGCGGATCTCGGCAATCTTGCCGATCTCGGGCATCTTCGACGGGTTCTCGACCAGGATCACCTCGCCGGCCGCACCGCCGAGCTGCACCTCGTAGACCACGCTGGGCGCGGTCGTGATCAGGTCCTGGTCGAACTCACGCTCGAGCCGCTCCTGCACGATCTCCATGTGCAGCAGGCCGAGGAAGCCGCAGCGGAAGCCGAAGCCCAGCGCCTGGCTGACCTCGGGCTCGTAGCGCAGCGAACTGTCGTTGAGCTTGAGCTTCTCCAGCGCATCGCGCAGCGAGTCGTACTCGCTCGCCTCGGTCGGGTACAGGCCGGCGAAGACCTGCGGCTGGATTTCCTTGAAGCCCGGCAGCGGCTCGGTCGCCGGGCCGGCGTTGTTCGGCAGCTTCTTCTCGAGGGTGACGGTGTCGCCCACCTTGGCGGCCGCCAACTCCTTGATGCCAGCGATCAGGAAACCGACCTCGCCGGCCTTCAGTTCCTCGCGCGGCAGCGACTTGGGCGTGAAGACGCCGAGTTGCTCCAGCGGGTAGACCGCATTGGTCGCCATCAGGCGGATGCGTTCGCCCTTCTTCAGGCCGCCGTCGACCATGCGCACCAGCATCACGACGCCGACGTAGTTGTCGAACCAGGCGTCGATGATCATCGCCCGCGGCGGACCGTCCGGCTTGCCACGCGGTGCCGGCATGCGGGCGATCACCGCCTCGAGGATGTCGTCGATGCCCTCGCCGGTCTTGGCCGAGCAGGGGATCGCATCGGTCGCATCGATGCCGATGACGTCCTCGATCTCGCGCTTCGCGCTGTCGGGGTCGGCCTGCGGCAGGTCCATCTTGTTGAGCACCGGCACGACCTCGACCCCGAGATCGAGCGCGGTGTAGCAGTTGGCCACCGTCTGCGCCTCGACGCCCTGGCTGGCATCAACCACCAGCAGTGCGCCCTCGCAGGCCGACAGCGAACGGCTGACCTCGTAGCTGAAGTCGACGTGGCCGGGCGTGTCGATCAGGTTCAGCTCGTAGGCGCGGCCGTCGGCCGCGACGTACCGCAGCGCCGCCGTCTGCGCCTTGATCGTGATGCCCCGCTCCTTCTCCAGGTCCATCGAGTCGAGGACCTGCTCCTGCATCTCCCGATCGGACAGCCCGCCGCAGCGCTGGATCAACCGGTCGGCCAGGGTCGACTTGCCGTGATCGATGT
>DATMJX010000237.1:0-4690 GCA_035553715.1 Methylibium sp. | reverse complement strand
GGGTCACCTCGACGCTCGCGGTCACCGAGAAATTGACCAGGTTCGCCGGTGCGGCGGTGGTGCAGGGCCAGCTCAAGGCCGTGCTCGAGGCCGCCCTTGCCGAGGCGAAGCAGGCCGCCGCACCGGGTCGGCTGGAGGTGCGCACCGGCGGCTTCTCCTTGCATCCGCGCTATGGCCGCGACGGCAAGATCAATGGCTGGCAGGGCCAGGCCGAGCTGCTGCTCGAGGGCAAGGACGCCCCGCGCGTGGCCCAGACCGCCGGGCGGCTGACCGGCATGAACATCACCGGCGTCGGCTACCGCGTCTCGCGCGATCTGGCCGCCGCGCACGACGCGCAGGTGACGGCGCAGGCGATCCAGCGCTACCGTGCCAAGGCCGCCGAGCTGGCGCAGCAGTTCGGCTTCACCGGCTACGCGCTGCGCGAGGTCGCGGTGCAGTCGGCCGACAACGGCAGCGAGCCGCGCCCGCTGATGGTCCGCGCCAAGGCCGAGATGGCGGCGGCCGACGCGCCGCTGCCGGTCGAACCGGGCAAGAGCACGCTGAGCGCGACCGTCAGTGGGACGGTGCAGCTGACGAAGTGAAGCGTCCCCATGGCGGCGTTGCCGTTCCCGCTCCAGGGGGTGGGAACGGCGCCCCCGCGAAGCCGGGCCGCCAGTTCGCTTCTTTGGCTGTGCTTCGAGCGCCTTATTGCGCCGTCCAGCCACCGTCCATCGCCCAGGCCTGGCCCTTGACGTTGGCGGCGGCCTCCGAGCACAGGAACACCGTCAGCGCGCCGAGCTGGGCCGGCGTCGTGAACTGCAGCGAGGGCTGCTTCTCGCCGAGCAGCTCGCGCTCGGCCTGGGTGACCGGGATGCCCTCGCGCGTGGCGCGGTCGTCGATCTGCTTCTGCACCAGCGGCGTCAACACCCAGCCGGGGCAGATCGCGTTGACGGTGACGCCGGTGGTCGCGGTCTCGAGCGCGACCGACTTGGTGAAACCGACCAGGCCGTGCTTGGCCGCGACATAGGCCGACTTGCCCGCCGAGGCCACCAGGCCATGCGCCGAGGCGATGTTGATCACGCGGCCCCAGTTCTTCGCGCGCATGTGCGGGATCGCGAGGCGGGTGGTGTGGAAGGCCGAGCTGAGGTTGATCGCGATGATCGCGTCCCACTTCGCGCTCGGGAAATCCTCGACCGGCGAGACATGCTGGATGCCGGCGTTGTTGACCAGCACGTCGACGCCGCCGAACTCGGCCTGCGCCCAGGCCATCATCGCCTCGATCTCGGCCGGCTTGCTCATGTCGGCCCCGTGGTAGCCGACCCGCGCGGCGCCGGCCGCGCGCACCTCGGCCTGCGGCCCGGTCGCGTCCCCGAAGCCGTTGAGGACCACGGCCGCCCCCTGGCGGGCGAGTTCGATCGCGATGCCCAGCCCGATGCCGCTGGTCGAGCCGGTGACGAGTGCGGTCTTGCCTTTCAACATGGTCGAGAGTCCCTGTGGCTTGGTTAGCATGATTATCGAGGAGTGATCACCATGAACGAACCGAGACTCGAGCACGTCGCATGCCTGGACGCCGCCGGCCTGCACCGGATGGCGTACTGGGAATGGGGCGAGCGCGAGAACCCGCGCGTGCTGGTCTGCGTGCACGGGCTGACGCGCCAGGGACGCGATTTCGACACGCTGGCACGCGCGCTGGCGGGGCACTACCGCGTGATCTGCCCCGACGTCGTCGGGCGCGGCCGCTCGGAGCGCCTGCTCGACCCGATGGGCTACCAGATCCCGACCTACGTGGCCGACATGGTCACGCTGCTGGCCCGGCTGGCGGTGCGCGAGGTCGACTGGGTCGGCACCTCGATGGGCGGGCTGATCGGCCTCGGCCTGGCCTCGCTGCGCGACCGTGCCGGCGCCGCGCTGGTGCGCCGGCTGGTGCTCAACGACGTCGGCCCTTCGATCCGTGCCGAGGCGGTGCAGCGCATCGGCGCTTATGTCGGGCTGCCCCAGCGCTACGCGACGATCGAGGAAGCGGCCGACTACCTGCAGAGCATCTCGCGCGGCTTCGGGCCGCACAGCCGCGAGCAGTGGCTGGCGCTGACGCGGCCGCAGCTGGTCGCCGACGGCGACGGCTGGGTGTCGCACTACGACCCGCGCATCGGCCTGCCTTTCAAGGCGGTGACCCCCGAGTTCGCGGCCGCCGGCGAGGCGCTGCTGTGGCAGCGCTACGACGCGATCACCTGCCCGACCTTGCTGATCCGCGGCGCCGAGTCGGACCTGCTCGCTCGCGACACCGCGTTGGCGATGACGCAGCGCGGCCCGCGCGCGCGGCTCGTGGAGCTGCCCGGCATCGGCCATGCTCCCACGCTGGTGGCCGAGGACCAGGTGGCGCTGGTGCGGGACTTCCTCGTCGACGGCCCATGAAGACGGCCTTTGGCGAGGCGTCTGCCGCGAGCGCCGCCCAGATCGTTCAACTGGCCGGTGACATCGAGTCGCCGCCGGCAGTCGAGGAGGGCGGGCCTGCGCGCTCGGTGCTCGAGCGCGCACGTGCCTTCGCCGAGCCGCTGCTGGCGGGCGAGCGCTTCGAAACCGGTGAGGACGCGCTTGCGCATGCCGATGGCGTCGCGGCCATCCTGGCGGCCGTCGGCGCGGCGCCGTCGCTGCGGGCGGCCGCCTACCTCGTCTACTGCGCCGAGTACCTGGCGCGGCCCGAGGAGGTGCTGACGAAGGCCTACGGGCCGGGCTACGCGAGCCTGGTCGCGCACACGACGAAGCTGGTGCAGGTGCAGCGCAGCGCGCGCGAGGCGCTCGGCGATGGCGTGCTCGACGCCGCGCAGCAGGCGGCGCGCGTCGAGCGGGTGCGCAAGATGCTGCTGGCCTTCTCGCGCGACCTGCGCGTCGTGCTGCTGCGGCTCGCCTCGCGGCTGCAGACGCTGCGCTGGTATGCGGCCAGCAAGCAGGACTGCCCGCGGGCGCTGGCGCTGGAGTCTATGCAGGTGTTCGCGCCGCTGGCGAACCGGCTCGGCATCTGGCAGATCAAGTGGGAGCTCGAGGACCTGGCCTTCCGCTTCACCCAGCCGACCGAGTACAAGCGGATCGCGGCACTGCTCGACGAAAAGCGTGTGGAGCGCGAGCAGGGCGTCGAGGCGGCGCGCCGCGCGCTGGCCGAGGCGCTGCGCGCGGCGGGCATCCGCTGCGAGGTGCAGGGCCGCCCGAAGCACCTCTACAGCATCTGGAAGAAGATGCAGGGCAAACAGCTCGCCTTCGACGACGTGCACGACCTGCGCGCGTTGCGCGTCATCGTCGCCGACGTCGCGGCCTGCTATGTGGCGCTGGGGCGCGTGCACGAGTTGTGGACCCCGTTGCCGGCTGGGTACGACGACTACATCGCCCGGCCCAAGCCCAACGGCTACCGCTCGCTGCACACCGTGGTGCGCGACGAGCGCGGCCGCACGATCGAGATCCAGATCCGCACCGCCGAGATGCACGAGCACGCCGAGAGCGGCGTTGCCGCGCACTGGGCCTACAAGGAGGCCGGCGCGAAGGGCTATGCCGGTGTCAGCGCGGCCGGCGAGTTCGAGGAGCAGGTCGCGCAGGCGCGCAAGGCGGTGCTGCGCCAGCTGCTCGCCTGGGAACGCGAGCTGGCCGACCCGGCGGCTGCGGCCCAGGGCTTCTTCGACGATCGCATCTACGTGTTCACGCCGCAGGCGGCGGTGGTCGAGCTGCCGGCCGGGGCGACCGCGGTGGACTTCGCCTACGCGCTGCACACCGACCTGGGTCACCGCTGCCGTGGCGCGCGTGTCGACGGGCAGATGCTGCCCCTGCAGACGCCGCTGGCCAACGGCCAGACCGTCGAGGTGATCGCCACGCGCGAGGGAGGTCCCTCGCTGGACTGGCTCAACACCGAGCTGGGCTACCTGAAGAGCCCGCGCGCTCGGGCCAAGGTGCGTGCCTGGTTCAACGCGCGCACGCAGAGCGAGACGGTTGCGCGTGGTCGCGACGCGGTCGAGAAGCTGCTGCAGCGCGAGGGGCGCACTGCGGTACGCCATGACGAGCTGGCCGCGCGGCTGGGCTTTCGCGATGCCGAGGCCTTGTTCGAGGTGGTCGGCAAGGACGAGCTGTCCCTGCGCCACATCGAGCAGCTGCTGCGTCCGAGCGAGCCCGTGCCGGATGCCGATGCGCTGATCGCCCGGCGCTTCGCGCGGACGGCGGCGCCGGGCGATGCGCCGAAGGGGGGCGTGCTGGTGGTGGGCGTCGAGTCCCTGCTGACGACGCTGGCGCGCTGCTGCCGTCCGGCGCCGCCCGACGCGATCGACGGCTACGTGACGCGCGGCAAGGGCGTGGCGGTGCACCGACGCGACTGCAGCAACCTGCGCCACATGCGCGAGCGTTCGCCCGAGCGGGTCGTGCCGGTGGCCTGGGGCGGGGCCGGCGACGACGCGCAGCGCTACCCGGTTGATCTGCTGGTCGAGGCGACCGAGCGCCCCGGCCTGCTGCGCGACCTGACCGAGGTGCTGGCCAAGGAGCGCGTCGATGTCAGCGGCGTGCACACGCAACACGGCCGCGGCGCCGCGGCGACGCAGTCGATGACGCTGACGGTCGAGATCGATTCCAGCGAGCGGCTGACGCGCGTGCTGGCGCAGCTCGCGCGCGTGCGCGGCGTGTTGCGCGCACGCCGTCGCTGAGCGGCACGGCACAGGGTGCCGCGCCCTGCTATACTGCT
>DATMJX010000236.1:0-10564 GCA_035553715.1 Methylibium sp. | reverse complement strand
ATAGGTGACCAGGAAGACCACGATCACCACCGCCACCAGCGAGACGATCGCCGGGTAGAGCGCCGCGCCGATCAGCTTGGCCTTCAGGGCCTGGCGCTCCTCGAGGTCGTCGGCCAGCTTCTCGAGCACGGTGCCCAGCTGCCCGCTTTGCTCGCCGGCGCCGACCACGGCGCGGTAGACCTCGTCGAACTCGCGCGGTGCGCTGGCCAGCGCGCGCGCGAAGGGCGAGCCGGCGTTGACTTCGGCGCGCAGGTGGGCGAGCAGTTCGCGCTGGCGCGGATCGTCGGCCTCGTCGGTCAGCGCGGTCAGCGCGCGCTCGAGCGGCAGCCCGGCACCGACCAGACCGGCGAGCTGACGGGTCCAGATCGCCAGTGCGGTGGCATTGAACACCCGGCCGCGCAGCGACAGGCCACCGGCGCCCTGGGCCGCCTGCGCGGCCACCGGTGCCACCTCGATCGGCACCAGCTGCTGGGCGCGCAGCTGGGCCCGCGCGGCGCGCGCGTTGTCGGCGTCCAGCAGGCCCGTCTTGGACTTGCCGGCGGCGTCGAGGGCCTCGAAGCGGTAGGCGGGCATGGGACGCGGAGCGAAGGGCGAGGCTTCCGCGTTTACGCGGATCGACCAGCGCAGCGGCTGGCGAGCGGCACGGGCTCGATGCCCGCGGTGCGAGAACGCGAGCGCATCGTCACTCCCTCGTCACGCGCAGCAGCTCTTCGAGCGAGGTGACCCCCTCGGCGACCAGCCGCTCGCCGTCCTCGCGCATCGTGCGCATGCCGGCTTTCTCGGCCGCGACGAAGAGCTGGCTCTCGGCCGCGCGGCTGTGGATCAGGCCCTGCACCGAGGCGTCGGCCACCATCAGCTCGTAGACGCCGGTGCGGCCCTTGTAGCCAGTGTTGCCGCAGGCGGCGCAGCCGACCGGGTGCCAGCGGCCCTTCTCGTCGCGGCTGCGGCATTCGACGCACAGCTTGCGCACCAGCCGCTGCGCGAGCACGCCGAGCAGCGAGCTCGAGAGCAGGAAGGGCTCGACGCCCATGTCGGTCAGGCGCGTGACCGCGCTCGGCGCGTCGTTGGTGTGCAGCGTCGCCAGCACCAGGTGGCCGGTCAGCGAGGCCTGGATCGCGATCTGCGCGGTCTCGAAGTCGCGGATCTCGCCGATCATGATCACGTCCGGGTCCTGGCGCAGGATCGCGCGCAGCGCGCGCGCGAAGGTCAGGTCGATCTTCGGGTTGACCTGGGTCTGGCCGATGCCCGGCAGCTCGTATTCCACCGGGTCCTCGACCGTCAGCACGTTGGTCGTGCTGGTGTCGACCTGGCCGAGGCCGGCGTACAGCGTCGTGGTCTTGCCCGAGCCGGTCGGCCCGGTGACGAGCACGATGCCGTGCGGCTGCTGTGTCAGGCGCTTGAACTTGGCCAGCGTGTCGCCGCTCATGCCCAGCGACTCGAGCGTGAACTTGGCCTCGCCCTTGTCGAGCAGGCGCAGCACCGCGCGCTCGCCATGCGCCGAGGGCAGCGTCGAGACGCGCACGTCGATCGCGCGGCCGCCGATGCGCAGGCTGATGCGGCCGTCCTGCGGCAGGCGCTTCTCGGCGATGTCGAGCTCGGCCATGATCTTCAGGCGGCTGATCAGCGCCGCGTGCAGCGCCTTGTTCGGCTGCACCACCTCGCGCAGCGTGCCGTCGACGCGAAAGCGCACCGCCGAGCTGCGCTCGTAGGGCTCGATGTGGATGTCGCTGGCGCCGTCCTTCGCGGCCTGCGTCAGCAGCGCGTTGAGCATGCGGATGATCGGCGCGTCGTTGGCGGCCTCGAGCAGGTCCTCGACGGCCGGCAGGTCCTGCATCAGGCGACTGAGGTCCACGCCGCTTTCCACCTCGCCGATCACCGCCGCGGCGCTGGACTCGCCGCCCGCGTAGACGCGCGCGATGCGCTGCGTCAGCGTGGCCGGTGCTTCGCGCTCGACCGCGTCGAGCGCATACAGCCGCGTCACCTCGCCGAGCGCGGCCGGCGAGACCGCGTCGCCGGCGAACAGCACCAGCCGGTCGCCGTTGTCCTCGAGCAGCAGCGTGTGCGCCTTCGCGAAGGCGTAGGGCAGCGGGTGACGGGTCGCCATCGCGTGGCTCAGGGCTGGGGGGCAGGCTGCGGCGCAGGGGCCACGGGTTCGCGCAGCGGCGGCAGCACCGGGGCCTCGTTGATCGGCAGCAGCACGCGCGGCTCGGGCTGGGCGTCCTTCTGCTGCGCACGGATGATGTCGTAGCGGTCGAGCGTCAGCGCCTCGCTGGCCGTGGCGTCGCGCATCACCACCGGTCGCAGGAACACCATCAGGTTGCTCTTGCGGCGGGTGCGGTTCTCGTTGCGGAACAGCGCGCCCAGGCCGGGGATCGCGGCCAGACCCGGCACGCGGTCCTGGTTGTTCTGGAACTCGTCCTGCATCAGCCCGCCGAGCACCAGGATGTCGCCGTCGTCGACCACCACGGTCGACTCGATCGAGCGCTTGTTGGTCACCAGGCCCGCGGTCGCGTCGGCGACGCCCTGCGAGACGTTCTGGTTCACGACGCTCGAGGCCTCCTGGTAGATCACCATGCGCACCGTGCCGTTCTCGCCGATCTGCGGCTTGACGCGCAGCGTGATGCCGACGTCCTTGCGCTCGATGGTCTGGAAGGGGTTGGTTGCACCGCTGCCGGTGCCGGTGCTGGTGAAGGAGCCGGTCACGAAGGGCACGTTCTGGCCGACGACGATCTTGGCCTCCTCGTTGTCCAGCGTCACTAGGTTAGGCGTGGAGAGGATGTTGCCGTCGGCCTTGGTCTCGAGGAAGCGCGCCAGCGCGCTCAGGCCGTAGACGCTGCCGTACTTGCGCACGATGCCGATGTTCAGGCCCGACGACGGCAGCGCCGCGTTGCTGCCGGTCAGGTTGCCGGTGGCGGCGGCGACGCTCAGGTTCAGCAGGTTGTTGCCGCCGGTGCCGAAGTTGGTGCCGCCGATCACGCCGTACTTGTCACCGTCCTTGCCGATCAGCGTCTGCCACTGGAAGCCGGCGTCGGCCGCCTTGGTGGCGTTGACCTCGACCAGCATGGTCTCGATGTAGACCTGCGCGCGACGCGCGTCGAGCTGGTCGATCACCGCGCGCAGCTGGCGGTACAGCGGATCGGGGGCGGTGATGATCAGCGCGTTGGTGGCCGGGTCGGCCTGGATGAAGCCGCCGGTGGAGGGCGCCGCGGCCGCACTGACCGGGCTGGTCGCCTGGGTCGAGGCGCCGGTCGACGCGCTGGCACTGCCGGTGCTGGCGCCGCCGAGCGTCGGCACCGCGGTGCCGGACGTGACCGGGCTGGCCAGCGAGCCGAAGCTGCCGCTCGACGCGCCGCCGCTGCCGCGCGCCTCGGTCGCGAACGACGCGCGCAGCACCTGCGCGAGCCGGGTCGCGTCCGCGTTCTTCAGGTAGACGACGTGGATGCCGCTGCCGCCGGCGCCACCGCTGCCGGGGCGGTCGAGCTTGGCGATCAGCGCGCGCACCTGGGCCAGCCGCGCGGCGCTGCCGGCGCGCAGCAGCAGCGAGTTGCTGCGCGCATCGACCATCACCGTCAGCGCCGAGCCCGGCGTCGGCGCGACCCCCGGGGTGTTCTCCGACAGGCGCTGGATCACGGGCTGCAGGTCGGCCGCGACCGCGTGCTCGAGCGTCACGACCTCGACGTCGGTGGCCGAGGGCACGTCCAGCGCCGCGATCATCTTGGTGATGCGCTGCAGGTTGTTCGCGTAGTCGGTGATGACCAGCGAGTTGTTGCCCGGGTTCGCGTTGATGGTGTTGTTCGGGCTGATCAGCGGGCGCAGCACCGTCACCAGGTTGTTGGCGTTCTCGTGCTGCAGGCGGAAGATCTGCGTGACGATCTGGTCGCCGCGCGGGGCCGCCGCATCGACCGTGACACTGCCGGTCTGCAGCTTGCCCTCGGCCTCGGGCACGACCTTGAGCAGTCCGCCGACCTCGACGACGGTGAAGCCCAGCCCGCGCAGCGAGGCCAGGAAGCTCAGGTAGGCCTCCTTGGGCGCGAGCGGCTGCTCGCTGTACAGCGTGATCTGGCCGCGCACGCGCGGGTCGACGATGATCTGGCGGTCGAGGACCGCGGCCATCGCGCGTGCGACGCCGTCGATCTCGGCGTTGACGAAGTTCAGCGTCACCGGCTCTTCGCGCTTGGCGGCCGGCGCAGCGGTGCCGGGTTGGGCACCGAGCGCGAGGCCGAGCAGGCACGCGGACAGGACCGCGCGGCTGCGGCGCAGCGCGTGGCGGGGCTCGGGGGTGGCGTTCATGCTCATCCGATCGCAATGAGGGACCGCGCGCCGTCGCGCCGTCCGATGATGCTCAGCAGGTTGTTCAGGGCGGCGCGGTCGGCCTCGGCGGCGCTGGCCTCGCCGCGGAAATGCAGCCCGCCAGGCCCGAGCGTGCCGTCGCCCGACAGCTGCAGCGCACCGTCGATCGTGCTCAGTCGCAGCGTCGCGGTGCCGCCGGCGCTCGCGTCGGCACCGAGCTCGAGGCGGTAGCTGCCGAGCCGCTCGAGCGTCGCGATGCGCGAGGCCGTGTCCAGCACCTCGAGCGCCATCGAGCCTTCGAGCAGCCAGCGCCCCTCGACGCTGCGCAGCCGCAGGCCCGGCGTCGAGAGCCGCAGCGCGCCGCCGAGCTGCAGCGTGTTCCACGGCGTGCCCAGGCCCTCGAGCCAGCTCGCCGGCCACTGACCGAGGCCGGCGGGCCGCGGCGCGATGTGCGCCGTGAAGCCGGCGAGACCGGGCTGCAGCGTCACCGTCGGCCGCCCGCTCAGGCAGCAGGCATGCTCGAGCGCGAGCGTGAGCGCGGGCGCCCAGCCGACGCTCGTCGGCCGCAGGGTCCAGCGCAGCCGCCCGGGCAGCGAACGGGCGTCGCGGCTGCCGGCGCCGCCGGTCAGCACGGCGACCGCACTGCCGTCCCACAGGCTGCCGCGCGCGTCGGCCAGCAGCAGGTGGCCGCCGCTGGCCGTGGCGACCCAGCCCGCCAGCCAGGCGGCCGGGGCGAACAGCAGCGCCGACACCAGCGCGCCGCAGACCGCGCCCCAGACCGCCCAGCGGCGCGTGGCGCCGCGCGCACGTTCCCAGCGCAGCGTCTCGAGCGTCGACTCGGCACCCTCGCGGCTGCGCGTCAGTCCGCTGAGCCGCGAAGGCTGCCAGCGCGAGGGCAGAAAGCGCGAGCGACGCAGCGCGGCGAGCTTCATCGGGCCTCCGTGGTGCCGGGCAGCGTGAGCGTGACCGAACCGCTGTAGCCATTCGGGCCGAACGACAGGCGCACCTCGTCGGGCCGCGCGCGGGCGGCGCTGCGCGCCTCGCCCAGCCAGCCGACCAGCGCCGCGCCCGGGACGCCGTTGACGTTGAGGAGCGCGCGGTCGCCCTGCAGCACCAGCTTGGCATTGGCGCCGAGGCGCTCGCTGGCGGCCTGCAGGGCTGCGCCGGCCTGCTCGCGACGCACCGTGGGCAGGCCGCGCAGCTCACGTGCCTCGGCTGCCAGGCGCTGCATCTGCTGCAGTTCGGCATCGACTGCCTCGATGCGTGGCGGCAGCTCGCGCAGCGAGCGCAGCGCCGGCTGGACCAGCAGCGCCCAGGCCCCGCCGAGCACCACGACGGCCGCGGCGAGGCTCACCAGCAGGCGCTCACGCGGCGCGAGCCGAGCCCAGCGGGCACGGAACTGGGTGCGTGCCTGCACCAGCGCCGGGGGCAGTGCGACCGGCCTCATGCGTCCGCTCCCGGGCGGGCGGCGCCGCGGTTCAGCGTGAGGCGTCCATCGACCGCCTCGACCTGCCAGCCGGCGAGCGCCAGGGCGTCGCGGAAGGCGGCGACCTGCGCCTCGTCCCAGTCGGGCGCGGCCAGCGTCAGGCGGCCGGCTTCGAAACTCAGGGTCTGGACCGGCCGGCCGGCTGGCCAGGCGCTGGCCGCGGCCTGCAGCGCGGCCTCGAGGTCGGCGTCACCGCCGCGGCCGGCGGCGGCGCGCAGCAGGTCGGTCTCACGCTGCATCTGCACCGCCGGGTCGTAGACGGCACGCACCTGCGGATGGGTTGCGGTCAGCAGCCGCCCCATCTCGGCGCGCTTGTCCGCCAGTGTGCTGCGCTGCTGCCATGCGGCCACGTTGAGCCCGACGAGCTGCACCGCGACCAGGCTGGCCAGGCCCCAGCGCACCGGCCGCCAGCTGGCGCCGAAGAAGCGGCGCCGCGCCTCGCGCAGTGCCGACAGGCCGCGATGGCGCGGCGTGAAATCGAACTGGCGCAGGTTCCACAGCGAGCGCGCCGCCTGCAGCGCGAGTTCGGCATCGGTCTGCACCAGCACCGGCCGCCCGATCCAGCGCTCGGCCGCCGTCGCAGCGGCTGGCGAGGCGCTGATGCGCAGCTCGGCGGGCAGCGGCTGCGGCAGCAGCGTGCGCGCCAGGCTGCCCTGCAGCGGCAGCACCCGCACCCCCTCGGCGTCCGACCAGGTCAGGCGGATCGAGGTCGCGTCCAGGTCGTCACCGGCGGTGTCGATGTGGGCGCTCGGTGGCTCGTCCGGCCAGACGGCCGGGACGACACGGTCGACGCGCACGCCTGCCGACTCGATCTGTGCGAGCCCGAGCCCGAGGGCTTCGCGGTCGGTGACCATGACCCAGGCCGGCTCGCCTCCCTTGGCGCCGGGCGCGAGGGCGAAGTGCAGCCGCTCGGTGTCGTCGAGCAGCATCTCCTCGAGCACGCCGGCGAGCGCGGCGCGCAGCTTCTTGCCGTTCGCGCGCGGGCAGCCGATGCGGTGCCAGCTGACCTCGCCTGCCGGCAGCACCGCGACCACCTGGTCGGCGCGCGGCCACAGCGCGGGCGCAGCCCGGCCGTGCCGCTCGAGATTCAGGCCATCCTTGCTGAAGGCATAGGCGAACTCGGACGGTCGGGGCAGGGAGGCTGCCGCATCGCCGTGGCCGGCATGCAGGCGAGGGCGGGGCGGCAGCGCGACGACGAGGAGGCTCATGGGCGCGTAGGTCTCGGGTCATTGTAGGGGTGGGGTCGCGAGCGTCGCGTCACGGCAAGGGCAGCAGCGAAGGCGCGCATTCAGCCCCCGGCGCCCTCGACCGCGGCGACACGCTCGCGCTGCAGCGTGACGATCTGGCGGCCACGCCGCTCGACCAGGGCCCGCTGCTCGACCACCCGATCCTCGAGCCGCAGCCGGCCGCGCACCTCGAAGTAGTTCGAGGCGATGGCGGCGTCGCGGTCGTTGACGCTCGCCCCCTGCGGCAGCAGCCCGCGCGCGTCGTCGAGGCTGGCGAAATGCGCGCGCAGGCGGGCCTGCACCAGCCGCTCGGCGCTGGCCAGGTCGATGCCGAGCACGGCCGCGAGCACCTCCTTCGGGGCGGTGTTGAGGTTGATCGGCGTGCGCACCGGCAGCAGCACCACATAGGGCGCGAGTTTCGCGATCGTCGTGGCGTCCACGCCCAGCCAGTCCAGCTGCGACAGTCGCTCGGGCATCAGCGGGGGATCGGCGGCGCGCGGCACCGTGGCCGCTTCCCCGGCCGAGCTGCCCGCGGCGGCCGGGGCCTGCGGGGCGGCGTCGCGCAGCGCCTGCGCCAGCAGCGGCGCGAGGTCGGGCCGCACCCCGATGGCGTCGAGCAGGCGCTGGAAGGAGCGCAATTCGGCCGCGGCCTGCTGGGCCTGCGGCTCGATCAGGTTGCGCAGGTTGTAGCGTGCCTGGGCGTCGACGATGCTGCCGGACAGGAAGGCCTCGGGCGCGTCGTCGGTGTTTTCGCGGTCGACCGCGAGGAAGGTCGAGAGCTTGGCCTCGGCCAGGGGCACCGCCCAGGGCTCGCCGAGGTGGTCGGCGCCGCCCGTGACGGCGTCCTCGCGCAGGATCAGCCGCGCCCAGTCGACGGCGCCGGCCAGGATCCAGTGGCTCTGCGAGCGCGCCCGCTCGGCGGCCTCGACCTGCACGGCACGCCACTGCTGCCACACCATCGCTGCGGCCAGCGTCGCGACCAGCGTGACGATCACCATCGCGGTCAGCAGCGCCGCGCCGCGTTCGCGCCGCGCGCTCATTGGGCGGGGGGCGCGACCAGCACGTCGCGCGTGAGATGGCCGGCGAAGCCGCTGCCTTCGTTGAAGTTCAGCACCAGCCGCACGCCCTCGGGCAGTTGCTGGCGCAGCGCGGTGCCGGGCGTGCCGCCCGTTTCGGCGGCGAGGTCGCCACTGGACTGCGCATTGCTCCAGGCATTGCCGCGCCAGAAGTACAACTGCCAGCTGCCGATGCCGGCGAGCGCGCGCAGCTGGCCCGCCTCGTTGCCGAGCAGCTGCTGAGAGCGCAACCATTGTTCCTGCAGTGCCACGGCATGGCTGACGGGCGGTGCGGACCAGCGCGTCCAGCTGCCGCCCCGCAGCGCCCAGACGACGAGCTGCAGTCCGGTGTCGCTGCGCCGCGTCAGTCGCAGGCTGGCGCCGTCGAACTGCAGCGCCGGCACGATGCCGCTGTCCTGCACCGCCTCGAGGTCGGCGTCCCACTGCGCGATCGTCGACTGCAGCCGCAGCTGCTGCTCGAGCTGCGCGTTCGCGACCGCGCGCGAGCGCAGCATCGCGTCGACGCCCTGCCAGGCCATGCCGGCGACGATCGCGAGGATCATCAGCGCGACCAGCACCTCGACCAGCGTGAAGCCGGCGGCGCGTGGCGCGGAGCGGGGCGAGCTCACGGTGTGGCGGTCTCAGTAGCGCGACTGGATGGTCGACAGCGTCAGCACGGCCTGACCGTCCTCGCGGTAGACCATCGCGTCGATGCGACGGAAGTTCGGGTTCGGCGTCGGCCGCACGATCAGCAGGCCGTCGTAGCTGTTGCCGAGCTGCTCGCAGCTGAAATCGCTGTCGCCGACGCCGGGGAACTGCCGGGTCAGCCGCAGGGTGGCGAGCTGGTTGTCGGCGCACCACTGCGCGGCGGTGACGTCGATCAGCCGCTGCGCATTGCCGGTCAGCGCCCCGGCGGCCTTCATGCCGGTGGCCAGCGTCACCGCCACCACGGCCAGCGCGACCAGCACCTCGATCAGCGTCAGACCGCGCGCACCCGCGCGCCGGCGCTCAGCGGCGCTCACCGTCGGGCTCCGTGGCCTCGTCGACGACGGTGAAGGGCCCGAGGCCGTCGGTTTCCAGCGTCAGGCGTTGGCGGTCGAGCGTCAGCGTGATGCGCTGTGCGCCGATGACCGGCTCGGGGCCGAGCACGATGCTCGTGGCGGCACCGCGCTCGTTGCGCAGTTCGGCGACGACGCGATCGTCGAGCCATTCCTCGCCCGGCAGCAGTGCCGCGGGCAGACCGACGAAGGCGAAGCCGCCGGCGCGCTTCTCGGCGGCCGGCCGCGGCACCCAGCGCACGGGGACGCCGGACGCCCGGGCCTCGGCACGCCCCGATTCGAGCAGGGCCGCGAGCCGCGCGCCCTCGCGCTCGAGATGGGTCGCGGCCGGGTCGCGCAGCGCGAGCGAGGCGACCGCCGAAGCGACCGCGATCAGCGCCACGACGATCATCAGCTCGATCAGCGTGAAGCCGCGCTGCGCGCGCGGCGCTTCACTGCCACGAGCCGATGTCGGCGTCCTTGCCTTCACCGCCGGGCTGGCCGTCCGCGCCGAAGCTGAATACATCGATCTCCCCCTTCACGCCGGGGTTCGCATATTGATAGGGCCGGCCCCAGGGGTCGTTCGGCAGCTTCTCGAGGTAGGGCTTCCAGTTGGGCGGCACCGGCGACTCGGTCGGCTTGGCGATCAGCGCCTGCAGCCCCTGGGCGCCGCTCGGGTAGCGCTGGTTGTCGAGGCGGTAGAGCTTGAGCGACTGCATCAGGTTGTTGACGTCGGTGCGCGCGGCGGTGACGCGCGCGTCGTCGGCGCGGTCGAGCACGTTCGGCACGATCAGCGCGGCGAGCACGCCGATGATCACCAGCACGACCATCAGCTCGATCAGCGTGAAGCCGCGCGGGCGGCGGCGGGGCATCGGCAGTTTCATGCAGCAGGGTGGTGCGGCGCCGTGCGCCGACCGGAAGGGCCAAGTCGAGCCATCATAATCGCCGCTCATGAAGGCCCGCATCGCCGCTTTCCTCGTCTGGGCCCTGGTGGCCGCCTGCGCGGTGTACTGGGCGATGCGGCTGCTGGCCGTGCCGGCGCCGCTGCCGATGTCGGTGCAGCCGGTGTCGATGGCCGGGGCGATCCGGGGCGACATCGCCCGACTCTTCGTGTCGCCGGCCGCGCCCGCCGCCGCCCCGGTCGAGCCGGCGCTGGCGAGCCGCTTCAAGCTCGTCGGGGTGCTGGCGCCGAAGGACGCCGAACGGGGGCGCGGGCAGGGCATTGCGCTGATCGCGGTCGATGGCAAGCCACCGCGGCCCTACCGCGTCGGGGCCGCGCTCGATGACCAACTGGTGCTGCTGGCCGTCGCGGCGCGTGGTGCGACGCTGGGGCCGCCCGCCGGGCCGCCGGCCCTGCAGCTCGAGGTGCCGGCGCTGCCACCGCCGGCGACCGGAACGCGGCCCGCGGCGCTCCACGAACTGCCGGGACTCGGCGCGATCGGTGCGGCGGCGGCGCGCATGCCGGCGATG
>DATMJX010000235.1:0-6325 GCA_035553715.1 Methylibium sp. | reverse complement strand
GGCGTGGCCGGGCCGCGCATAGCAGTAGCTGCAGCCGTGCTCGCAACCGCGGTAGGGGTTCACCGACCACTCGAAGGGCACGTCCGGCGAGTCGTTGGCGCTCAGGATCGAGCGCACCCGCTCCTCGCGCACCTCGGTGCGCGGCGGCGGAGGCTCGCCGTCCTCGGGCTCGCGCGCCCAGCCGTCGTCGACGGCCTCGCGTTGCACCGCCTCGTAGCGATGGGCGATGCGGATCGGGGTGCCACGGCCCTTGATCGGCCGCGCCGGTTCGGTGTTCATCAAACCAGAATACTGTATTTACATACAGTTATCCAGCCCTCCACGGATGCCCGGCTAGCCCGCGAGCTGCTTCTCGAACTCCGCCGCCGGCAGCGCCGGCGCGCGCAGGAAGCCCTGGTACTCGTCGCAGCCGGCCGCCGCCAGGAAATCGCGCTGCGCCGCCGTCTCGACCCCCTCGGCGATCACGCGCAGGCGCAGCGCGCGAGCGAGGTGGATCACCGCCTGGGCGATGCCGGCGTCGCTGTCGTCGTCGGGCAGGCCGCGGATGAAGCTGCGGTCGATCTTCAGGCGCCGGATCGGGAAGCGCTTCAGGTAGCCGAGGCTGGAGTAGCCGGTGCCGAAGTCGTCGATCGCGAGCTGCACGCCGAGCCGGTCGAGCGCGCGCAGCCGTGCCAGCGCCTCGTCGGCGTCCTGGATAAGGATCGACTCGGTCAGCTCGAGCTCGAGCAGCCGCGCCGGCAGGCCGTGCTCGGCCAGCACCGCCGCGACGCGGCCGACGAAGCCGGCCTGCTGGAACTGCAGCGCCGAGACATTGACCGAGACCAGCAGCGGGCGGCCCTGGGCCTGCCAGGCGGCGGCCTGGCGCACCGCCTCGCACAGCACCCAGTCGCCGAGCGCGACGATGAAGCCGCTCTCCTCGGCCACCGGGATGAATTCGCCGGGCGAGACGTCGCCGAGGTCGGCGTCGCGCCAGCGCAGCAGCGCCTCGGCGCCGGTCACCGTCTCGTCGGACAGGCACACCTGGGGCTGGTAGTGCAGCCGGAAGTCGCCGTGCTCGAGCGCGATGCGCATCGCGTGGTCGAGCTTCATGCGCGCCAGCAGGTCGACGTTCATCTGCGGCTGGTAGAAGCGGAAGCCCGCGCGGCCGCGCTCCTTGACGCGGTACATCGCGGCGTCGGCGTTCTTGACCAGGTCGTTCATGGTCTCGCCGTCGTTCGGGTACAGCGCGATGCCGATGCTCGCGGTGACGCTGAAGTTCATGCCGTCGAGCGCGAACGGCCGCGCCAGCTCCTCGATCACGCGCCGCGCGATCGTCTCGGCGCCGCGCGCGTCGGTCTGGTCGAGCAGCAGCACGAACTCGTCGCCACCCAGGCGCGCGACGGTGTCGACCTGGCGCACGCAGCGCTGCAGGCGCTGCGCGACCTCGACCAGCACGCGGTCGCCGTAGAGGTGGCCGAGCGAGTCGTTGATCTGCTTGAAGCGGTCGAGGTCGAGGAAGAGCAGCGCGAAGGCGGTCTGGTGGCGCTGTGCCAGCGCGAGCGCGCCGTCGACCTTGTCCTTCAGCGTCGCGCGGTTCGGCAGCTTGGTCAGCGGGTCGGTGCGCGCGAGCTCGCGGATGTGCTCGCGGTCCTTGACCATCTCGGTCAGGTCCTTGAAGAAGCCGACGTGACGCACGCCGGCGCTTGGCAGCCCCGGCAGCTCGGCCTCGCCCGGCGCGATCCGCACCAGCGAGACCTGTCCGGGCAGCGTGCCGCCGTCGTTGCGGCGGTGCCAGAGCTCCCCCTCCCAGACGCCGCTCGCGCCGAGCTGCGCACGGACCGCGTCGAACCAGCCCGGCTGCTCGGCGTGGTGCAGCAGCGCGTCCAGGCGCAGGCCGATCAGCCGCTCGCGCGGCACGCCGGCGAGCTTCTCGCAGCTGGCGTTGGCGGCGACGATGCGGTGGGCCGCATCGGTGACGAAGATCGCGTCCAGGCTGGACTCGAACACCTGCGCCGCGAGCCGCAGCTCGGCCTCGCCGGCAAGACGCTCGGTGATGTCGCGGAACGAGGCGACGCGCCCGACCGGCTGGCCGCGCGCGTACTGCGGCAGCGTCAGGCGCTCCAGCACGCGCCCCGAGCGCAGCAGCAGCTGGTCGCGCCGCTGCAGCAGCGGCGCCTCGGCGATCGCCGCGAGGGCGTCGTCGTAGCCCGCGGGGTCGATCACCTGCGCGCGCAGCCAGGCATGCACCGCGGCGTCGTCGCGCCGGGTCAGCAACTCCTCCGGCAGCGACCACAGCTTGGCGAACAGCCGGTTGCAGCCGCGGATCGTTCCCGACAGATCCGTCACGAGGATGCCGTCGGCGGTCGACTCGAGCGTCGCCTGCAGCTCGGCGACGAGCTTCTCGAGCTCGTGCTCGGCCTCGCGCTGGGCCCGCTGGTCGCGCAGACCGACGACGTAGACCATCTGCCCCGGGCGCACCCAGACGCGGCCGACACGCCGCTCGACCGGCTGCAGCGCACCATGCGCGCCGCGCACGAAGCTGTCCGAATGCAGCCAGGCGCCCGGCGGCACCGTCGCGGCGGCCCGCCCCGAGGCGACGTCCTCCCAGAAGAACATGTCCTCGGGCGTGGCCGCGAGATCGATCACCGGCCGGCCGTCGAGCCCGCCGGGGCCGCTGCCGAACAGCGCCTCGGCCGCGGCGTTGGCCGCGATGACGCGCAGCCCCATCGGCTCGACGACGCAGACCGCCTCGAGCAGGCTGTCGATCAGCGGCTGCCAGTCCGAGGGGGCGGCCATCGTCACGGCGATGTCCTCGCGCGCGCTCATCGCGGCGCCCCCGCCGCGCCGTTCGGCACACCGGGCGCCTTGCGGCGCGGCCGTGCCGGCGCGTTCATAGCGCACCTCCCTCGCTGTTCACGAAGGGCTCGCGGGCCTGCTCGAAGAAATAGCACACGCGCGGTCGCGGCGACAGGAACTCCAGGCTCGCGCGCGGCAGCTGCTGCGGCTTGAGGCTGCGGCGGATGCCCAGCTCGGCATGCGCCTCGAGATCCAGCGGCAGGGCATCCTCGCGCTTGCCGCGCGCGTCATGCACCAGCACGCGCGGCTTGAGCGGGCGCGCCGCGTTGACCGACAGCACGATCGCGTAGCGGTCGTCGTTGAGCTGCACCACCGAACCCGGTGGGTACACGCCCATCATCCGGATGAAGGCGGTGAACACAGCCGCATCGAAGCGGCTGCGCATCTGGCCGTACATCAGCGCCAGCGCCTCGTGCGGCGTCAGCGCGTTCGCGGGTGTCGACGGGTTGCACAGCTTGTCGTAGCGGTTGACCAGCGCCACGATGCGCGCCGCCATGCTGGTGCGCTCGGGCCGCAGTCGTTGCGGGAAGCCGCTGCCGTCGGCCAGCTCGTGGTGCTGGGCGATCACCAGCAGCGCCCCCGCCGCCAGGCCCATGCGCTGGCCGATCGAGACACCGTGCGCGACATGTTCCTGGTAGAACTGGCGCTCGGCCTGGGTCACGTCGGTGGACAGCGGATCGACCCAGCGCACCCGTTCGGGCAGCTCGATCTTGCCGACGTCGTGCAGCATCGAGCCGACGCCGAGGTCGAACATCGCCGGCTTGTCCAGGCCCAGCTGCTGGCCGAGCAGCAGCGCGATCACCGTGACGTTCACCGCATGCAGCGATCCGCGGTCGCCGGCGGTCTCGCTGATCAGCCGGATCGCCATCTCGTCGGCCCCGAGCACCTGCTCGAGAAAACCGTGCACCTGGGCCTCGCACTGCTCGCGCGCCTGCTGCGGCTGCGACAGCGCCTGCTCGAAGCAGCGCCGCAGGCCGCGACCGGCCTCGGCATAGCGACGCTCGGCCAGCAGCGCGCAGGCCTTCTCGGCCTCGAGCGCGGCGCGACGCGCCTCGCGCCGGCGCGCCTCGGGGTCCTCGGCCGGCGCCGGAGCGGGGATGGGCGCCGCGGCCGGCGGCGGCGCCAGCACGCCCGCGCTGACCAAAGCGTCGACCGCGTCGTCGGCGCTGCGGTCGAGCAGCACCTTCACGCGCTCGAGACCGAGCCCGCGCAGCGTCTGCAGCTGCTGCTCGCTGGCGATGCGGAAGCTGCCCAGCGGGAACGGGTGCTGCATCCACCCGAGCTCGAGGTGGACATGCAGGCCGAGTCGCAACTGGCGAACGTCGAGGGTGATGGCGTCGGTCATGGCGGGGTCTGAGGGCACCGGCCCGGGGTCACGGAGTCGTTTTCGGCAGCCAGGCGCCAGCCTTGAGCGCCGGTGCCCTGCCTGCAACCTGTCAGGGTTTACATAGGACGCCTGGGGGGGTGATCGCTTGATCCCGCCATCGCCATGTCACATTGCGCGCCGGGGCATCGCCCCGGCCCTGCATGTCTACCGATTCCGCCCTATCGCCGACCCACGCCGCGCTCGCGCTGACACGCCTGCAGCGTCGTTTCGCGCTCGGCGCGCTGGCCGGCATCGTCCTGCTGCTGCTGTTGCTCGGCGGCGGCTACCGCGCGCTCGCCCAGCGCGATCTGCTCGACCAGGGCGCGCGCGCCAACGCCAACCTGGCGCGGACGGTCAGCAACCTGCTCGAAACCGCGCTCGGCGAGCGCCTGCCCGCGAGCGGCTGGCTCGCGCTGACCGACGCCGAGTTGCCGGGCGCTCGCCAGGCGGCACTGTCCGACGCCGCGGTCCGTGCCGCGCTGCGCGGCAGCAGCGTCGTCAAGGTCAAGCTGTTCGACGAACGCGGACGCACCATCTACTCGACCGACCGCCGCCAGATCGGCGAGCACCAGGGCGAGCTGCCGGCGCTGCGCCGCGCCCTGACCGGCGAGACCGTCACCGCGCTGAGCTACCGCGACACCTTCAGCGCGCTCGAAGGCCAGGTGTTCGACCGCGACCTGCTCGCGACCTACCTGCCGCTGCGCGATGCCAGCGGGCGCGTCGCCCTGGTGGTCGAGGTCTACGACGACCTGACCCCGACACTCGCGGCGCAGCGCCGCCACGAGCTGCGGCTGCTGGCGCTGGCGCTGGCGCTGGCCGCCGGCCTGTACGCGGGGCTGCTGTGGCTGGTGCGACGCGGGGCCGCGGCGGTGGGGGCGCAGCAGCGCCGCCTCGATGCCGCCCATGCGGCGCTGGAGCGCGCGCTGGCCACGGCCGAGCAGGCGACGCGCGCCAAGAGCGCCTTCCTCGCCAACATGAGCCACGAGATCCGCACGCCGATGAATGGCGTGCTCGGCATGGCGGAACTGCTCGAGGACACGCCGCTGGACGCGCAGCAGCGCAAGTTCGCCGCCACGATCCGCGGCTCGGCACGCTCGCTGATGGGCCTGCTCGACGGCATCCTCGACCTCTCCAAGATCGAGGCCGGCCGGCTGCAGCTCGAACCGCAACCCTTCGATCTGCGCGAGGCACTGCAGGCCTGCGTCGACCTGATGGCGCCGCGCGCCTCGCAGAAGGGCCTGCGGCTGCGCACCGAGCTGCCCGCGGCGGGCAGCGCGGCGGTGGTCGGCGACCCGATGCGGCTGCAGCAGGTCGTCAACAACCTGATCGGCAACGCCATCAAGTTCACCGTCCAGGGCGAGGTGGCGCTGACCGCCGAGCGGGCCCCCGACCTCGGCCCCGAGCACTGGCGCTTCGTCGTCACCGACACCGGCGTCGGCATCGCGCCGGCGGCGCAGGAGCGGCTGTTCGAGCCCTTTTCCCAGGGCGACAGCGGCACGGCGCGACGCCATGGCGGCTCCGGGCTCGGGCTGGCAATCTCGCGCGAGCTGGTGCAGGCGATGGAGGGGCGCTTCGACATCGACAGCGCGCCGGGCCGCGGTTCGCGCTTCAGTTTCACCGCGCGGCTGCCGGCCGTTCCCGCCCTGCCGGCCACGACCCGCGACCGCGCTCTCCAGCCCGGGGCGGCCCTGACGCCGATGGACGTGCTAGTGGTCGAGGACAACCCGGTGAACCAGATCTACGCCGAGGCGCAGCTCGCCGCGCTCGGCCACCGCAGCCACGCGGCCGCCGACGGCGCGCAAGCGCTCGAGCTGCTGCTGCTGCGCCGCTTCGACCTCGTGCTGATGGACTGCCACATGCCCGGCATGGACGGCTATGCCGCGACGCGGGCGCTGCGCGCCCACGAGGCGGCCGACCCGGCGCGACGCCGCACGCCGGTGATCGCGCTGACCGCCAGCGCGATGGCCGAGGACCGCCAGCACTGCATCGATGCCGGCATGGACGGCTTCCTCTCCAAGCCCTTCACGCGCGACGAACTCGAGCGCACGCTGCACGCCGCGCGGCGCTGAGCGCCGCGCGGCGTGCAGCGTGCGCTCGAGTTCGTCGCGCGTGAAGGGCTTGGAG
>DATMJX010000234.1:0-7318 GCA_035553715.1 Methylibium sp. | reverse complement strand
CGCCGACGATGCCGGCCACCGCATGCGCCGGCATCAGGCCGAAGCTCAGCGTCCCCAGCACCGTGCCCAGCAGGCCGGCCGGCAGCAGCAGCTTCAGCAGCGCACGGTCGGCCTCGCGCCACAGCGCAGCCAGCCCGAAGGCGTCCATCACCGCGAGCAGCGGCAGCATGATCGCCGCGGCCTGCGGCACCGGCACGAGCAGCGCCATCAACGGGACCGCGAGCGCGCCCAGTCCGCCGCCGAAGCCGCTCTTGGACAGGCCCATCAGCAGCACCGCCGGCACCGCGACGGCGTAGAACCAAGGGTCGGCGATCGGCGGCGGCAGGCTCATCATGCGGCGAGAATCCTCGCATGTTCGCCCCCTCCCAGCAGGACGTGCGGCGCTTCTTCTGCGAGGCGTACCGCAAGCAGCGCGCCGGCGAGCTGCTTGCGCCGATCGAGGCGCTGGCGGCCGACTGGATCGCCGAGCACCCCGAGTACCACGCCGATCTGGCCGACCTCGAGGCCGCGCTCGCCGCGGTCTACACGGTCGAGGACGGCCGGACCAATCCCTTCCTGCACCTGTCGATGCACCTGTCGCTGAGCGAGCAGGTCGGCATCGACCAGCCGCCCGGCATCCGGCAGGCCTTCGAGCTGTTGGCCGCGCGACGCGGCTCGGCGCATGCGGCCCATCACGAGATGATGGAATGCCTGGGCGAGATGGTCTGGGCCTCGCAAAGGAGCGGCCTGCCGCCCGACGGCGCCGCCTACCTGGACTGCGTGCGCCGCCGCGCAACCGCCTGAGGCGGCCCGCTCAGCGCAGCACGACCCACTGCCATACCAGCCAGTTGTCGGCGCGGTGCGGCGCGCTGACGTTGCTGCGCGCCGCCCACGGGATCACCTGGCGGTGCAGCGGGATCAGGTGCACCTGCTGTTGGTACTCGGCCAGCGCCGCCTTGACCAGAGCCTCGCGCTTGGCTGCGTCCGGCTCGCGCGCCGATGCGATCGCGAGCTCGTCGAAGCGCGGGTTGTGCACGCCGCCGAAATTCCAGGTGCCGACGCCCTCGCCGCGGCTGCGCATCACCGGCCCGAAGATGATCTCGGCATCGGTCGTCGCGCCGCCCCAGCCGAGCAGGTACATCGAGGTGTCGTAACGCTGCAGCTTCGCGAAGTAGGTCGTGCGCGGCATCGCGTTGACCTTGACCTTGACACTCAGCTGCGACCACATCGCCGCCAGCGCGAGGCAGAGCTCCTCGTCGTTGATGTAGCGGTTGTTCGGGCAGTCGAGCGTGACCTCGAAACCCTGCGGGTAGCCGGCCTCGGCCATCAGGCGCTTCGCCGCGGCCAGGTCGTAGGGCAGGCGCCGCTCGAGCGCCGGGTCGTTGTAGCTGCCCAGCGGCGAGGGCGTCAGCGCGCCGGTCGGCGCGCTCTGGCCGCGCATCAGCTTGGCCTTGATCGTCTCGATGTCGATGGCCTGGTAGAGCGCACGCCGCACGCGCAGGTCCTTGAACGGGTTGCGATCGCCGGGCACCTTGCCGTAGAGCAGCCGCTCGCGCGACTGGTCCATGCCGATGAAGAGGATGCGGTTTTCGAGCCCGTCGATCACCTGCACGCCCGGCGTGCGGCGCAGCCGCGGCAGGTCCTGCGGCGCGGGGTCGAGCACGAAATCGAGCTCGCCGGAGATCAGCGCGGCCGAGCGCGTCGCATCGCTCCTGACCGGCGTGAACACGACCTGCTGGACGTTGCCCTCGAAGCGACCCCACCAGGCCGCGTTGCGCTTGTAGACGGTCTTCACGTCGGGCTGGCGCGACACCAGCACGAAGGGCCCGGTGCCGTTCTGGTGCAGCGAGGCATGGCCCTCCTGCCTCGCCTTGAAGTCCAGCGGGCGCGTCGCCTGGTGGCGCTCGCACCAGGCCTTGCTCATCATGAACACCGTGCTGAGGTGGTTCAGGAAGACCGGGTTGAGCTGCGGCTGGCGGAACTCGACCGTCAGCGCGTCGAGCTTGCGCACCTCGCCCAGCGCCTGCGCATAGACCTTGAGGTCGGAGCTGGCCTGGGCCGCGCGCTGCACCGAGAACACCACGTCGTCGGCGCTGAAGGGGCTGCCATCGTGGAACTTCACGTTGGGCCGCAGCTTGACGCGCCACAGCGTCGGCGTGACGCGGCTCCACTCGGTCGCCAGGCCGGGCTGGAATTCCAGCTGCTTGCCGAACACCACCAGCGTCTCGTAGACGTGGCTGTTGATCGCGTTGGTCAGCGCCTCGTTCTGGGAATGCGGATCGGTGGTCTGCAGATCGCCCTGGGCAGCCCACCGCAGGGTCTGCGCCGGCGCGGCTGCGGACAGGATCAACAGCAGTGCGAGCGCGCCAAGGCGCGCCCTCCACGATCGGTGCATCGCAGGGCTCCGGAAGACGGGGGTTCAGTGTAGTGAGGCCCCAGGAACGACGAAGCCGCCCGGGGGGCGGCTTCGCAGCGGACGCGCAGGAGGCGTCAGCGGAACTTCGACTCCGGCACCGTCTTCAGGTCGCCGGGCAGCGAGGCCAGGTACTTGGCGATGGCCTTGAGCTCGGCATTGCTGAAGTTCTTGGCCTGCGCGGCCATGATCGCGTTGCCGCGGCCGACCTGCGGGTTGCCCTCGGTCTTGTAGGCCTTCAGCGCGGCGAGCAGGAAGTCGGCATGCTGGCCGGCCAGCTTCGGGTAGCTGCCGTCGATCGGCTTGTTGTAGTTGGGGCCGTGGCAGGTGTTGCAGGCGCCCTTGGTGAGCAGCTCGGCGGTCTTCGCGTCGGCGGCGGCCGGCGCCTCCGGCACCGCGGCGGGCGTGCCACCCTGGGCCTCGTAGAAGGCGGCCAGATCGGCCATGTCCTGCTCGCTCAGGCTCTCGGCGATGCCGCGCATCGTCGGGTGCTTGCGCTCGCCCTTCTTGTAGGCGTGCAGCGCGGCGGCGATGTACTTGCCGTTCTGGCCGGCAATCATCGGCACCTTGTAGATCTCGGGGAAGCTCGCCTGGTAGCCCGGAATGCCGTGGCAGCCGATGCACATGGCGTTTTTCTTTTCACCCGCCGCAGCATCGCCCTTCACTTCCTGGGCTTGCACGGCGGTGGCCGCGGTCATCAACGCGGCGGCGAACAGAGCGAGGGACGCGGGCAACGTGATCTTCATGGTCCGGGCAAGGCAGGGTTGGGGAAGACAGCGCGCGAGTATACGACCCCCCTATACTGATCCGGTCCGCCCCACCTACCGGCCGCGCGGCCCCGCTGCATGAGACCCCCAGGCTCCGCCCCGTACGTCGCCACCCCGGGCCCGCCGCGCACGGCCCACCTCGCGAGGGCACCGCGGGCCGGAGCACCGATGAAGGACGCTCCGGACGCAGGGCCGTTCGAGCCCGAACCTCTCTTGCCCGGGTCTAGGCGCTCCCCCTGACAACCCGATGGCCTGGCTCGAACCTGTCACGCTGCAGGACCGGCACGCGCGCCTCGAGCCGCTGGCGCTTACGCACGCCGAGGCCCTGGCCGAGGCCGTGCGCGACGGGGCGCTATGGACGCTCTGGTACACCAGCGTTCCGCCGCCCGAGGGCATGGCCACCGAGATCGCGCGCCGCCTGGCGCTGCAGGCCAGCGGCTCGATGTTGCCCTTCGCGGTGTTCGATGCCGCTGGCCGCGCCGTGGGCATGACGAGCTACATGCATATCGATGCCACAAACCAGCGCGTCGAGATCGGATCGACCTGGACGCGCCGCTCGGCCCAGCGCACCGCGCTCAATACCGCTTGCAAGCAGCTGCTGCTGCAACACGCCTTCGAGACGCTGGATTGCATCGCCGTCGAGTTCCGGACCCATCGGCTGAACGTACAGAGCCGCCGCGCGATCGAGCGCCTCGGCGCCCAGCTCGACGGCATCCTGCGCGCCCATCAGCGCCTCGCCGACGGCAGCCTGCGCGACACCGCGGTCTACAGCATCACCGCCACCGAGTGGCCGGCGGTGCGCCGGCACCTGCGCTGGCAACTCGAGCAGGAGCGCTGAGACTTGGCCTACGTCGATGGTCGTTGGCAGCTCGGCATCGGCGACCCAACCGTCGTCGGCTGGGTGACGGTCGGTGCCTACGCCGGGGCTGCATGGCTGTGCTGGCGCGCTCGCCGCGCACCGGCGAGCGACTCGCCCCTCCCCCTGCGCTTCTGGATCCTGGTCGCGACGACGATGCTGCTGCTCGCGTTCAACAAGCAGCTGGACCTGCAGGGCTGGCTGACGCAGTTCGCGCGCGACCTGGCCCTTTCGCAGGGCTGGTACCGGGAGCGCCGCACGGTCCAGCTCTTCTTCATCACCTGGGTCGTGCTGGCCGGACTGCTGGCCGGCGGCTACCTGGTGCAACTGGCCCGGCCTCTCTCGGCCGGGCGCCGTATCGCACTGGTGGGCATTGCCCTGGTGATCGTGTTCGTGCTCGTGCGGGCCGCCTCCTTCCACCATGTCGACCTGGTGCTGACCGAGACGGCGCTGGGCCTGCGCTGGAACGGCCTCCTGGAGCTGTCGGGCATCGGCTGCGTCGCGGTCGGAGCCTGGCGTGAAGCACGCCGACCGCCAGCCGCCACGGCAGGGCGCCGGCGCGCACAGACGGCAAGGGGAGCACCGCGCGCAGTGCCGACGCCGCCCCCGCCACGGCGCCGCGCTCCACCAGGCGACGACCGCCCGGTCATCTCGCCTGGCGATCCACGCAACCGGCAGCGGTGAGCCACGTTCGTTACCATCGTCGGGCGCCACGGGCGCGACGACCATGCAGATCGACTTCCTCCACGCGCGACACCAGGCAAAGCCGCCGGCCTCGCCCGAGGGGCTGATCCGCGATCACCACCGCAATCCCGGGCTGATCCTCGTTGGCGACGCAGCCCTGAGCTCCCGCAAGGTCTCGCTGTCCGGCTGTCGCGTCGAGTGCCACCGCGGGGCGCCGAGCGCCGCCGGGCTGCAGCGCATGGTCCCGCTGATGCGACAGAGGCAGGAAGGGACGATGCACTGGCTCCGCACGTGAGCCCGCACCACCGGCCAAGCCGCTGGCGCGCGGCCCTCGCCACCGCCCTGCTGCTGGGCGCCGCGGCGGCTGGCGCCGCCACCAGCCCCGAAGACGACGAGGATGAGCCGCCCGGGCCGGCCGCTGCCGCGTCGGCCGCGGACGCGGCGAGCGCCCCGGACAGCGGCTCGACCCTGCTGCCGGCCGCGCCGGCCGGCGCCTACCGGCTCGAGGTGCGCGCACCGGGGCGGCTGCGCGAGCTGCTGGTGCGGCATCTGGACCTGGCGCGTTTTCGCGAGCAGCCCGACATCTCGCAGGCCGAACTCGGCCGCCTGCTCGCGGCGACGCCGGCGCAGGCCCGCGGCCTGCTCGAACCCGAAGGCTATTTCGACGCCCGCGTCGAGGTGCAGCGCGTCGACACCGCGGACGGCGGCGCGCCGCTGCTGCGCGTGGAGGTCGAGCCCGGCGTGCAGACGCGGGTCGCGCGCGTGCAACTCGAGCTGCAAGGCGCGCTGGCCGAGGCCATCGAGCGCGGCGAGGCGGGCCCTCGCAACCGCTGGCGGCGGCTGCAGAACGCGTGGCGCCTGCCGGTCGGCGCCCCCTTCACCAAGGCGGCCTGGGAGCACGCCAAGGCCGAGCTGCTGGCCGGCCTGCAGTCGCGCGGCTACGCAACCGCCAGCTTCGCCGGCACCGGCGCCGAGGTCGATGCCGAGCAGGCCACGGCACGCCTGTTCGTCGTCGTCGACAGCGGCCCGAACTTTCGCATCGGCGAGGTCCGTGTCGAGGGGTTGCAGCGCACGCCCGCGTCGGCGGCGCTGAACGTGCGTCCCTTCGAGTACGGCGCGCCCTACACCGAGAAGCTGCTGCTCGACTACCAGGAAGCGCTGCAGAAGGCCGGTCTGTACGACGGGGTCGCGGTCGAGCTCGACGCGGACCCGGCGCGCGCCGAAAACGCCGCCGTGCTGGTGCGGCTGCGCGAGCAGAAGGCGCAGTCGGCGACGGTCAGCGTCGGCTTCTCGAGCAACACCGGCCCGCGCACGGGCCTGGAGCACACGCACCGGCGGCCGTTCGACCGCGACCTCGTCGCGGCCACCAAGCTCAAGCTCGGTCGCGACGAGCGCGCGCTCTCGCTGGACCTGCTGAGCTACCCCTTGCCGGGCAACGTGCGCAACCTGCTCGGCGCGCAGGTCGACTACCTGAACGCCGGCGGCGCGCTGACGCAGACCCAGCGCCTGCGCGTCGGACGCAGCCACGACAGCGAGCGGGTCGACCGGCTCTACTACCTCGAACTCAACCGCACCACCGTCGACACCGCGCTGTCGCGCAGCGCCGACCGCGCGCTGTGGGCCAACTACGAGCTGGTGCGGCGCGATGTCAACAGCGTCGTCTTCCCGACCAGTGGCCTGACGATCAACGTGCAGGGGGGGGGCGGCTACGCCGACGACGCCGGCGGGGGCCAGGGCCCCTTCCTGCGCCTGCACCTGCAGGCCACCTGGTACCAGCCGCTTGGCAGCGGCTGGTTTGCACAGCTGCGCGCCGAGGGCGCGCAGGTGTTCAAGCGCGACACGCTCGGCGTGCCGGACTCGCTGCTGTTTCGCGCCGGCGGCGACAACTCGGTGCGCGGCTATGGTTACCGCACCCTCGGTCCGCTGCGCGATGGCAGCGTGGTCGGTGGCGACGTGATGGCCACCGGCTCGGTCGAACTGATGCGCCGGCTCGCCACCGAGGGTCGCTGGCGCGACTGGTTCGGCGCCGTGTTCGTCGATGCCGGCAACGCCGCGAACGGCTGGGACGACTGGTCGACCGTGGTCGGCTACGGCCTGGGGCTGCGCTGGCGCAGCCCGATCGGGCCGCTGCGCACCGACGTCGCCTACGGCCGCGACATCGGCGAGTGGCGCCTGCACCTGAGCGTCGGCATCAGCTACTGAGTCACGCCCGAGCATGAGCGCCCCGCCCCCCGCCCCGCCGCCGCGCCGTCGCGCCCTCCGGTGGATCGTCCTCGCGCTGCTGCCGCCGCTGCTGCTTGCCGCGGCCCTGGCCGCGGCCTGGCAGTCGCTGCACACCGCAGCCGGCACGCTGTGGTGGTGGGAAAAGGTGCTGCCGAGGCTCGCCGGCGTGCAGGCCGGGGTGCCGAGCGGAGCGCTGCTCGGCTCGGAGGCGCGCTTCCGGCTCGAGCACCTCGTCATCGAACGCGGCGCACTGCGGCTGCGCATCGAGGCGCTGGCGCTCGACGGCCTGAGCCTCGGCGCGCTGCAGGCCACCGCACCCCATGCGCGGCTGCAGGCCCGGCGGCTGGCGGCCGGGCCTGCAGCCGCGCATGGGGTGCGGTGGCCTGCAGCGCGCCG
>DATMJX010000233.1:0-5139 GCA_035553715.1 Methylibium sp. | reverse complement strand
CGCCAGCACCGCGACGAGCTGGTGCGCGCCTCGAGCGGCACGCTCGACCACATGGTGATCGACGTCGTCGCGGCGATGTTCGACCACCTGCTCGCCGACCCGAAGGTGCCGCCGCAGCTGGCGCGCCAGATCGCGCGCCTGCAGATGCCGGTGCTGCGCGTGGCGCTGAAGGACAACAGCTTCTTCAGCTCGCGCCGCCATCCGGTGCGGCGCTTCGTCAACCGTGTCGCCTCGCTCGCGGCGGCCTACGAGGATCTCGAACAGGGGCCCGGCAAGGAGTTCATCGACCGGGTGCGCGCACTCGTGCAGGAGATCGTCGAGGGCGACTTCGACCAGATGGACCTGTACGAGGCCCAGCTGCAGTCGATCGAGGCACTGATCCAGGAGCAGAGCGCGCGCCCGGCGGCGCCTCACGCCGGCGCGGCGCAGCTGCTGGTCGGCCGCGAGACGCAGCTGCGCATCCAGCAGCGCTTCATGCGCGAGCTGCGCGAGCGGCTGCTGCCGCTGGAGCTGCCGCCCTACCTGGGCGACTTCCTCTCGCAGGTGTGGAGCCAGGTCCAGGTGCACGCGGCCGGGCCGAGCGGCTCGCCCGAGCTGGCGCTGCGCATGCGCCAAGTAGCCCGCGAGCTGGTGCTGAGCGTGCAGCCCAAGGGCGCGCCACAGCTGCGGCGCGACTTCCTGGTGAAGCTGCCGCAGCTGATGAAGGACCTCAACGAGGGCCTGGCGCTGATCCAGTGGCCGGAGACGGCCAAGAAGGAATTCTTCGCCAAGCTGCTGCCGGCGCATGCCGACTCGCTGAAGGCCACACCGCTGACCGACTTCTTCGAGCGACAGCTCAAGTTCAAGCTCGACCAGGTCGAGAAGGTCGCGATCCCGACCGAGCAGGAGGTCTACACCACCGCGCCGGCCCAGCTGCCCTCCGAGGAAGAGCATGCGGCGCCGCTGCAGCTGTCCGAGGAGGACGCCGAGCGCATCGGCTACGTCGAGGAGTCCGCGGTCGACTGGTCGGGCGAGGTCGACATCGACCTTGGCGAGAGCACCGGCCCGGGCGACGCCGGCATCGATTCCGGCAGCGGCATCGCCGAGGTCGACCTCGAGATCGACCCGCTGCTCGCCGACGGAGCCCCCCCGACGCACGGACCGCAGCTGGTCCATCACCTGCAGACCGGCATCGCCTACCGCATGCACCTCGAGGGCCGCTGGCAGCGCGTGCGGCTGAACTGGATCAGCCCGGGTCGCGCCTTCTTCGTGTTCACCCACGGCAAGGCGCACGAGAAGACGATCTCGATGACCTCGCGCATGCTGACCAAGCTGTGCGACACCGAGCGCTTCCGCGCCTACGAGCAGGCCGAGCTGATCGAGCGCGCCACCAGCCGCGCGCGCAAGCAGCTGGCCAAGCTGACGGCCGCGAGCCGCCAGGCGGCGCTGGCGAGCCGCTAGCGCGCCGCCGCCCCGGCGGCCAGGCGGCGTGCCATCGCGCACGCCGCGATCAGGCTGGCCGGGTCGGCACGCCCGCTGCCCGCGAGGTCGAAGGCGGTGCCATGGTCGGGGCTGGTGCGCACGAAGGGCAGGCCCAGTGTCACGTTCACGCCCTGCTCGACGCCGAGGTACTTGACCGGGATCAGTCCCTGGTCGTGGTACATCGCGATCACCAGGTCGAACTCGCCACGGCGCGCGCGCATGAACACGGTGTCCGGCGCATGCGGGCCGCGCGCGTCGATGCCTTCGGCGCGCGCGGCCTCGATCGCCGGCGCGATGTGGCGGATCTCCTCGTCGCCGAACAGGCCGCCCTCCCCGGCATGCGGGTTCAGTCCCGCCACTGCGATGCGCGGGCTCGGCTGCCCCCAGCGGGCCGCAGCGGCGTGGGCGATGCGCAGCGTCTCGAGCACCGCGTCGCGGCTCACCGCCGCGATCGCGTCGCGCAGCGCGACATGGATGCTGACCAGCACGGTCTTGAGCTCCTCGTTGGCCAGCATCATGCGCACGGCCGGCGCTCCGGCCTCGGCCTGCAGCAGTTCCGTGTGGCCCGGATAGGGCTCGCCGGCGGCAGCCAGCGCCTCCTTGTGGATCGGCGCGGTGACCAGCGCCGCCGCCGCGCCGCTTGCTGCCAGCATCGCGCCAGCGCGGATGCAGCGCGCCGCGGCAACGCCGGCGCGCGTGTCGACGACGCCGAAGGGCAGCGTCGCCAGCCCCGGCGGCAGGCCCTCGGGCTGCAGCACCGGCAGCACGCCGGCCGGCAGCGCCCCTCGCTGCGACACCGTGTCGATGGCGACGACGGCCTGCCCGGGCGCGACGATCGCCGTGGCACGTCGCATCACCTCGACGTCAGCGATCACCACCGCGTCGGCGAGCGCGCCACGCGCGCAGGCCAGCGCAACGATCTCGGGCCCGATGCCGCAGGCATCGCCCATCGTCACGACCAGCGGCGCGGCGCTCATGCCGGGTTGTCGATGTCGATGAACTGGTGCTCGAGCCCGAACAGCTGCGCGAGGTGCGCGCCGAGCGCCGCCGCGCCATAGCGTTCGGTCGCGTGGTGCCCGCAGGCGTAGAACGCGACGCCCGTCTCGCGCGCGATGTGGACCTGCGGCTCGGAGAGCTCGCCCGTGAGATAGGCGTCCGCGCCGGCCGCGATCGCCGCCTCGAAATAGCCCTGGGCCCCGCCGGTGCACCAGGCGACGCGCCGGATCGGCCGGCCATCCCCCTCGAGCACCAGCGGCTGGCGCGCCAGGCGGTATTGCAGCAGCGCGGTCAGCGCGGCCGGCGTCAGCGGCTGGGCCGGCCGTCCGATGCAGCCGAGCTGCTGCTCGCCAAAGCGCTCCTCCAGCGTGAACTTCAGCCGGGCGCCGAGCTGGGCGTTGTTGCCGAACTCCGGGTGCGCATCGAGCGGCAGGTGGTAGGCGAACAGACTGATGTCACGCGCCAGCAGGGCCATGAGGCGCTTCTTCAGCCAGCCGCTCACGCGCCCGTCGTGGCCACGCCAGAACAGCCCGTGGTGCACCAGCACGGCATCGGCGCCGCAGGCCGCGGCGGCCTCGATGAAGGCGGCGCTCGCGGTCACGCCGCTGACCAGCTTGCGCACCTGGACCCGTCCCTCGACCTGCAGACCATTCGGCCCATAATCCTTGAACCGGGCCACCTCCAGCAGCGTCGCGAGATAGCTGTCGAGCTCGTCGCGCGTCGTCAAACGCCTTCTCCCATGCGCAGAATCTGGCTGATTTTCTCCCAAGCCGCCACGGTGGCCCTGGCCGTGCTCTTTGTGGTGGCGACGCTCAAGCCCGAATGGCTCGAGCGGCACCCGCTGATGGCCACCGCCCCGGTTCGGATCGACGCGCCCGACCCGGCCGCGCTGCCGGCCTCGGGCGGCGCCGGCAGCTATGCCGCCGCCGCCGCGCGCGCCGCACCGGCAGTGGTCAGCGTCATCACGAGCAAGACCCCGAGCGTGCGCGGCCCGGGGGCCGGCGACCCCTGGTTCCGCTACTTCTTCGGCGAAGGCGATCGCCAGCCGCAAAGCGGCATCGGCTCGGGCGTGATCGTCTCGCCCGACGGCTACATCCTGACCAACAACCATGTGGTCGACCGCATGGACGACATCGAGGTCGTGCTGTCCGACGGCCGGCGCGTGCAGGCCGAGGTGCTGGGCACCGACCCGGAGACCGACCTGGCCGTGCTGCGCGTGAAGCTGGAGCGACTGCCGGCAATCGCCTTCGGCAATTCCGACGCACTGCGTGTCGGCGACGTCGTGCTCGCGATCGGCAACCCCTTCGGCGTCGGCCAGACCGTGACGGCCGGCATCGTCTCGGCGCTGGGCCGCAACCAGCTCGGCATCAACACCTTCGAGAACTTCATCCAGACCGACGCGGCCATCAACCCGGGCAACTCCGGCGGTGCGCTGGTCGACGCGACCGGCCACCTGCTGGGCATCAACACGGCGATCTACTCACGCTCGGGAGGCAGCCTGGGCATCGGCTTCGCGATCCCCGTGTCCACCGCCCGCCAGGTCCTCGAGGGCCTGGTGCGCGAGGGCCAGGTGACGCGCGGCTGGATCGGTGTCGAGCCGCGCGATCTGACCCCCGACATGGCCGAGACCTTCAACCTGAAGCTCAAGGACGGGGTGCTGATCACCGGGGTGCTGCAGGGCGGGCCGGCCGCGCAGGCGGGGCTGAAGCCCGGCGATGTGGTGACCGCGGTGGCCGACCGCCCGGTCGCCAACACCGCCCAGTTGCTCGACGCGGTGGCCTCGCTGCGGCCGCGCTCGACCGCGCGCCTGGTGGTGCAGCGCGGCAGCGAGCGCAAGGAGCTCGAGGTCACCGTCGCGCAGCGGCCCAAGCAGCCGCGCAGCGCCCGCGACTGAGCGCTCAGGCGCCGCCGCTGGACTCGCCCGCCGCGTCGGGCGCGCGCGTGTGCTTGATGAACAGCCGCGCCGCGACGATGCCGATCTCGTAGAGCAGGCACATCGGGATCGCCAGCGCGAGCTGCGAGATCACGTCCGGCGGCGTGACGATCGCCGCGACGATGAAGGCGATCACGATGAAATAGCCGCGCCAGGCCTGCAGCTGCTCGACCTTGACGATGCCCAGCCGCGCCAGCACGACGACGACCACCGGCACCTCGAAGGCCGCGCCGAAGGCGATGAACATGCTGAGCACGAATCCCAGGTAGGCCTCGATGTCCGGCGCCGCGGTGATGCTCTTCGGCGCGAACTGCTGGATGAACTTGAACACCTGGCCGAACACGAAGAAATAGCAGAACGCGATGCCGATCAGGAACAGCACCGTGCTCGAGATCACCAGCGGCAGCACCAGCTTCTTCTCGTGGCTGTACAGGCCCGGCGCGACGAAGGCCCAGACCTGGTAGAGCACCACCGGCAGCGCGAGCATGAAGCCGGCCATCAGCGTGATCTTCAGCGGCACCAGGAAGGGTGAGATCACGTTGGTCGCGATCAGCGTCGTGCCGGCCGGCAGGTTCGCCACCAGCGGCGCGGCCAGCAGGTCGTACAGTGCCGACGGACCCGGCCACAGCGCCAGCAGGCCGAAGCCGACGATGATGGCCAGCAACGCGCGGATCAGCCGATCGCGCAGCTCGATCAGGTGGGCGACGAAGGGCTGCTCGGTGCCTTCGAGCTCGTCGCGCTCGCCAGGG
>DATMJX010000232.1:0-8367 GCA_035553715.1 Methylibium sp. | reverse complement strand
GCCGCCGGCCAGCCCCAGGCGCCGACCCCAGCGGCCCATCACCCAGCCCAGGATCGTCGCCCCGACCGCCGCTCCGAACACGACTGCCGCCGCCGGCACGCCGGCCAGCGTCCGGTCGCCGCCGAGCTCCAGGCCGACGATCGCCGTCACCGTGATCGCCGCGATGTGGCCGGTGCTGCCCAGGGCCACTCCCGCGAAGAGCACGCCCACCGACCGCCGGCGCAGCGCGTCCTTGTTGGCCGCAGTCACGCAGCCCCCTCTGGCTTCACCACCCGAGTATGCGTGTCGAAGAGCCCGCCGCGCGGCGCCTACCGCGCTGCCTGATGCGCGACCTCGCCAATGATCCGTGCCAGCTCTCTGGGCTCTGACCACATCGGCCAGTGGCTGGTCGGCAGGTCGATCCAGGTCGTGTTGCGCAGCTCGGGGATGCCGGCCAGGAACGCCCACTCTGGGTGCTCCGCGGCGTACTTCTGATAGTCGGCCGCAGAGAAGCCGGTGCAGATGAACGTGCTCGGGATATCGCGCCGGGCATCGTTGGTCAGCTCGACCTGCCCGCGCACGACACCGCCGGGCACTGGCACGGCGCGCTGGCGGAACGTCTCCTTCTGCTCCTCGCTCAGGCCTTCGAGGTTCTCCTCCGCCTCGATGTCCTCCCAGTCCATCGGCTTCTCGGCGTCCTCGAACTCGTGGTCCAGCGCGCCGATGCCGGGCGCGGTGTCGACGTAGACCATCGCCGCGATCTGGTCCGGCAGCCGGTCGCTGGCGGCGTAGCCGGAGAAGCCGGCCGCGCTGTGGACTGCCAGCACGGCCGGCCGACCCGCGGCCCGGATGGCCTTGACGATCGCGTCGACGTGGTCGTTGAGGGTGATCGTCGAGCGATCGGCATCCTTCGACTCCAGCCCGGGCAACGTCAGAGCAGTCACGTCGTGACCGTCGGCGCGGAGCAGATCCGCCACCTCATCCCATGCCCAGGCACCCAGCCAGAAACCAGGCACGAGGATGATCGGCGCGGGTCCCGTTTCCATGTGGCTCCTCGATGCGGTTGAGACCAGTCTAGGATTCCATCCGTATGAGTGGAGATGTCATTCGGCCTGCCTTCAGCCGCTGGCCAGACTACAACCGCCGCCTGCGCGAGTCCGTCGCTGCGCTCACCGAAGAGCAGCTGGCCCTCCGGCCGTCGCCTGAGCGCTGGCCGATCTGGGCGACCGTTGGCCACGCGGCCTGCCAGCGCGTCTTCTGGCTGTGCGTCTTCGCCGGTGAGCCGGGCGAAGAGGCGACGCCCTTCCCGAACTCGGGCCACGAGTGCCCGGGCGACGACTACCTGGAGCCACACATGAGCGGCTGGCAGCTGGCGGCGGCGCTCGATTCGACGTTCGCCATCGTGGAGGCATGCCTCGACCGCTGGACGATCGGCATGCTGGCGCAGGAGATCCGCAGGCCTGACTTCGGGCCGGACTGGATGCACACCCGCGGCTCGGTCATCCAGCGCCTGTTCAGCCACGATGTCTCGCACATGACCGAGCTCAACGAGGTCTTCACGGCCAACGGCCTGCCGCTGATCGACCTGTGGAGCTGGAGCGACGGTTGAGCGCTCCACTCGAGGTGACCCGCGGGCAGGTGCTGGGTCATCGGCGGCGGGCCGGCTCGCTCGACGCACGCCTGCCCGCCGGCCGGGCTTCACTCGAGCGGGCAGCCTGGGCGGGCCTGCAGGACAGCATGCCGCGCGCGGCGCTGCTGTCGATCCACGCCCGCGTCGAGGGAGCCCATCCGGCCATCTGGGCGGATCCGGCACTGGTCCAGCTGTGGGGGCCGCGCTTCAGCGTCTACGTCGTGCCCGAGCGCGATCGCGCGCTCTTCTCGCTGGGCAGGCTGCCCGAGGACGGCGCGCGACGCGCGTTCGCAGAGGACCTTGCGGCCCGGCTTGGCCAGCTGCTCGAGGGCAGCGCGCGCTTCGACTCCGAGATCGGCCGCGCGCTGGGAGTTCACACGAACGCGTTGCGCTACGCCGCGCCAACGGGCACGGTGCTGATCCGCTGGGACGGCGCGCGGGCACCCACCATGTGGACCGTGCCGCGGCCGGACGTGGACCCGCGTGACGCTCGGAACGAGCTCGCTCGCCGGCACCTGCACGTGTTCGGGCCGACCACGGCGCGAGCGTTCGGCGACTGGGCGGGCATCAGACCGGCGGCGGCACGCGCCGCCTACGACGCCCTGGCGTCCGAGCTGGCCGCGGTGCGCACGCCCATCGGCGATGCCTGGATCCTGGCCGCCGACGAGCCATCGTTTCGCGCCGGGCCCTCCCCCGCCGCCGCGGCCCGGCTGCTGCCCAGTGGCGATGCATACACCTCGCTCAAGGGCGACGATCGGTCAATGCTGGTGCCTGAGGCGCCGAACCGCGAGCGGCTGTGGACGCCGCGCGTCTGGCCCGGCGCACTACTCGTGGGGGGCGAGATCGTTGGCACATGGCGGCGCGACCAGGGTCGCGTCTCGATCGAGACCTGGCGGCCGCTGTCCGCTCACGAGCGCCAGGCCGTCGAGGCGGAGGCAGCGGGGCTGCCGCTGCCCAACCTTGCCGGCAAGATCAGCGTCGCCTGGGCCGCTAACTGAACCACGCCCTCTTGGGCATCCGTGGCCAGCGTCTGGGCCTCAGCCCGGAGCCACTCGGCTGTTTGCTCGGCAGGAGACCCTTATCTGGCCGGTCGCGGCTGTACCCATTCATACGCTCGGTGGCAGACCGTTAACCGCTGCGGAACCGGGACGAGCCGCTCATACGCTCGCCAGAAGCACACTGGGCCCAGTCCGGCGCGCATTGCTTGGCATTAGGTCACCCTGGCGAGCACATGGCATGAATGGGCCGGGTAGGACACGCCCGGTGACGCTCGGCGGCGAGCGCGACGACAAGAGCGTTCGCTGCCGCCCTGACGAAGCTGGCGCATAAGGTGCTCCACCGGAGCGTATGGCGAAATCTCGAGCCGAAGAGAGCAATCGGAGGTCAACGATGCGCAAGGTCTATCCCTGCCTGTGGTTCAACGGCCAGGCCGAGGAGGCGGCCCGCTTCTACACCGACCTGCTGCCGGACAGCTACGTCGACAAGGTCTGGCGCTCGCCTGCGGACACGCCGTCAGGCCCGGCGGGCATGGTGCTGGTGGTCGATTTCACGCTCGCCGGGCAGCCTTTCCAGGGCCTCAATGGCGGGCCTGACTTCAGCTTCAACGAGGCCGTCTCGTTCGTCATCGAGACCGACGACCAGGCCGAGACTGACCGGCTGTGGGAGACGCTCATCGCCGATGGCGGCGAGCCGAGCGTGTGCGGCTGGCTGAAGGACCGCTTCGGTGTCTCGTGGCAGATCGTGCCGCGGCGCTTCAACGAGCTGATGGCCGACCCTGACCACGAGCGCGCCCGCCGGGCGATGGAGGCGATGCTCCAGATGCGCAAGCTCGACATCGCCGAGCTCGAGCGCGCGGTGGACGCCGCGTGATCGCCCGCGGTCAGCCCACGAGGCGGTAGCGCGTCCGATCGGCGCCGTCGACGAGCTGAATGTCCATCGCCCCCAGGCGGTCGCGGATGAGGTCGGCGGTGGCGTAGTCGCCACGTGAGCGCGCCGCGTCGCGCACCTCGACCAGGGCAGCGATGAGCGCGGGCACGAGCCGGTCGTCCTGCGCCAGGGCGCGCGCGGCAAGCTCACCCAGGTGGACGATGCCCGAGCGCTGCTCGGCGGGGGCAACCGCCAGCACTCTGCGCACGAGCGCATCCACCTCGGTGGCGTCATCAGGCTCATCACGGCCGGGCGACTCCGCCATTGCCTGCGGCTTGCGCGCGAAAGCCCCCGTGCCGCTGAGGGACACGAGCTCCACGACCGCACCCGCTTCGAGCCGTCGTTCGTTGCCCTGCCGGCGGATCGTCACCCCGCCCACCCCGCGGACGGAAGCCATGCCCTGGGCCAGGTCGAGAACCAGGGCCGTGTGCTCGTCGATACCCAGGATGAAGGCCTCAGGCGGAAGCTGCGCCTCGAGCTCCAGCAGGCGGCGCTGTCCAACGAAGCAGTAGCGCGTGTCATGGCCGGCACCCTCGTGGTTGTCCCAGTGGCTGACCACCGCCGCCGGCCCAATGCCGAGCGCGGTCGTCAGGTCCAGCCCGGGCAGCCAGCGCGCGTCCTCGCCGGCCTTGTAGATCTCGTAGACAGGCAGCGTGAACCGGCCGCTGGTGATCGCGGCCGCGCTGGCGAGCACGACCGCCGCGCCCCTCCGCAACGCGTCCAGCAGCAGCTCCGGGACGCGCGTCGTGGACCAGTGGCGAAGCGCGTAGGAGGGGCTGCCCGGGCCGCTGAAGACCAGGTCCGCGGTGGCGATACGCGCGTAGGCCTGCTCCTGCTCCAGCGGGTCGACATCCGAGCGGCGCAGTGAAGCGACCCTCGCCGCCAACCTCAGCCGTCTCTCGAGGAAGTCCACAAGGCCATCACTGACCGCATCTGCGTTGGACTGGAAGCCGTAGGGCGTATCGATGACCGTGGCCCGCGCTCGGCCGTCGCGCGTCCCGCGCAGTGCCGCCACAACCTCACGCTGGACGCGGGCCATGCGCGGCCCAGTCTCGCCCGAGCCGATCAGGACCAGCACACCCTCGCGTACAGCCATGTGACAGACCCAGCGTCGCACATCTGGGCGCTAGCCGAGCAGGCGCACCTCCGCCGCGGGCAGATCCAGCGCGGCATCGAGGTCGGCCGGCTCGAAGCCGGCGACCCGGTTCCAGAGCGCGATGTAAGGCGACGCTGCCTCCTGCGCCTGGATCGAGACGATTCGCCGGACAGCTTGGGCGGCCGGCAGAGCCTCGCGCTGAAGCAGCAGCTGCCGTTCGAGGGTTGCCCGGTTGAGTCGCCGCAGCGAGATCGGCGCGGTCAACGGGCGGCCTCCGCTTCAGGCTCCACCTCAGCGGCGTGGGCTACGTTGGCGAACTGGCGCCAAAGCAGCACGACGAAAGCCGCCGAACCGACGAACCCGAACCAGAATGGTGCGCTGATGTCGAAGGCGCCCGCCAGCAGGCCGCCCAGCGGAGCACCGATGACCAGGCCGCCGACGCTCGCGACCCGGTAGACACCGCCCACTCGACCGAGCAGCGCGTTGGGCACTGCGCGCTGGCGGATGACGGTCGCGATCGTGCCCCACATGAAGATGCCCGCGCCCCAGATCAGCAGCATGGTCATCGCGATCGCCGGCACCGTGGTCAGCGCAAGCGTCAGGTGCATGACCGTCTCTATCAGCAGCCCCGCGCGCAGCAGGTTGGTCAGGCTGTAGCGACGCTCGAGCGCGCCGTAGGACAGCATCCCGATGACCCCGCCGGCCGCCGTCGCCGTCATCAACAGCCCAAAGCCGATCGCGCCCAGCCCCAGCCGATCCGACGAATAGAGGACGAGCACGCCCCAGGCGGCGCCGTAGGTGACGTTGAAGGTGAAGATCGTCAGGGCCAGGGTGCGCATCGGTGGATGGCCGATCAGCCAGCGAATGCCCTCGCCCATGTCCGCCCAGACGCTGGCCACTGCCACCCGCTCGCTGCGCATGTTGCCCGCGATGCGTGAGATCAGCAGCGCGCCAAGGGCGAACGCGGCGGCGTTGGCCGCGAAAGGCAGCGCCATCCCGACCGCGAAGAGCGCGGCGCCGATGGGCGGCGCGATGAGCTGGTTGGTCAGCAGGAAGGCGCCCTGCATCCGCGCATTGGCGATCCCGAGGTCGCGCTTTTCGACAAGGCTTGGTAGCAGGGTGCTGCTGGCCGAATCGGAGAAGGTCTCTGCCGCGCCAAGGATGAACAGCACGCCCAGGACGGCCAGGATGCTGACGTTGCCGGTGAGGATCAGCGCAACGAGCACGGACAGGACGAGTGCCCGGCCCAGGTTGACGAGCGCGACCATGCGCCGGCGGTCGACGCGGTCGGCGATGGCGCCACCAAAGATGCCGAAGATGAGCATCGGCAGCCACTGCGCCATCAGCGCCATCGAGACGAGGAACGGGTCGCGGGTCAGCGACGCCACGAGCAGCGGCCCGGCTGCCAGGGCCACGCCGTCGCCAAGGTTGTTGACGATCGTGGCTGAGAGCAGCCATCGGAATCTCTTGCCCAGGCGGGCAGGCATGACGAGATCGATCAGCCGCAGGGGAACGAAGCGCACGCGCGGCAGGGTAGCGCGCCGCGGCGCGCATCGGGCCGCGCGACCGATAATCGGCGCCGCAATGGAAGACCGCGACCGTCACGACCCCGGCTGGCGCTGGATGCTGCTGGCAGCTGCTCCGCTGGCCGCCGCGATCGGCGTCTTCGGCCTCGTCTTCGGGGCCAGCGCCGCGCGGCAGATGGACTTCCTCATGGCCCTCGGCATGTCGCTGCTCGTCTTCTCAGGCACGCTCCAGTTCACGACGGTCGGCCTGCTTGCGAGTGGCGCCGGCGTGGCGGCAGTCGTACTCACTGCCGTGGCTCTCAACATGCGCCACATCGTGCTCGGCGCGGTGCTGCGGCCGTACGTCGAGGGGTCGATGCTACGGCGCGGGCTGCTCGCCTGGTTCCTGATCGACGAGAGCTTCGGCCTGGCCATCAGCTCGCGCCGCCAGGCGGCGGCGGTGCTGCTCATCAGCGGTGTCATCTTCTTCGCCGCCTGGCAGCTTGGCACGCTGCTGGGGCTGCTCGGCGCGCGGCTGGTTGCCGTGGAGGGTCTTGCCGCGGCCGTCTTCCCGATCCTATTCATCGGCCTGGCCGCGGCCACGACACGCAGCCGGGCAGGCGCTGTGCGCGTGGTTGTCGCCGCGCTGCTCGTGCTCGCCCTGGTCCAGCTCGTCCCGGACGTGCACGCCTTCGTGCCCATCGCCGTCGCCCTGGCGGTGGCGCTTCCGGGCGGCAGCCGATGACCTGGGAGCTGCTCATCCTGCTGGCGGCGCTGACCTACGGCAGCCGGGCCTTCGCGCTTGCGCTCGTGCCGCGTGTGCCCGCTCGGCTGCGGACGGTGCTCGACCGGGTGCCGCCCGCGCTCTTTGCCGGTCTGGCGGCACACAGCATCAGCCTGCCCGGCCAGGGTCTGGTTGAGACCCCGATCCTGGTCGGCGCGCTCGGGGCGGCTGCCGTGGCGCCCCGGCGCTCGCTGCCGCTGTGTCTCCTGGCGGGGGTCGCGACGTACCTCGTCTGGGGGCTGGTGGCGTGAGCGTGCCCGCCCAGCTCGAGGCGGATCGGCTCATCACGCGCGGCTTCGTCGCCCTGGCGGTGGCGACGCTGGCCTTTTTCGTCTCGGCCGGGATCGTGCTGCCCGTCTCACCAACCTTTGCAAAGGAGGTCCTGGGCGCCGACGAGCTGGGCGTGGGCATTGCCATTGCCTCGTTCAGCATCGCCGCGCTGCTGCTTCGGCCGGTCGTCGGCTGGGCCTCGGACAGATTCGGCCGGCGACCGCTGCTCCTCGGCGGGGCACTGATCACGCTCGCCGGCCTGGCCCTGCACCTCGTCGCCACTGATCTCGCCATCTTCGTCGCGGCGCGCTCGCTGCTCGGCGCCGGCGAGGGGTTCTTCTTCGTCTCCTCGATCGCCGCCGGCGCGGACATGGCGCCGCCAAAGCGGCGCGGCGAGGCGATCAGCTTCCTGTCGCTGTCGCTCTACCTGGGCATCGCCATCGGGCCGCCGATCGGCGAGGCCGCCGTCGGCATGACCGGTGGCGCGTACGACGCGGCCTGGCTGATCGCGCTCGGAGTGGCGGTGCTGGCCGTGGCGCTGACCTGGTTCGTGCCGGAATCTGCGCCGGCGGTGCTTGCCCGGCGGACGGCGGGCGGCAGCGGGGCGCACGTCCGCGGGCCGCTGATCCACCCCGCCGGGCTCTTCCCCGGCTTCGTCAGCCTGCTCGGGCTGTGGGGCATGGCCGGCTTCTTCGCATTCCTGCCGCTGCACGCGCGCGAGCTCGGGATGGACGGGGCAGGCGTGCCTTTCGTGCTGTACGCGATGATCGTCGTCGTCCTGCGCCTGATCGGTGCCAAGTGGCCAGATCGGTTCGGCGCGGCGCGCGTCTCAGGGGCGGCGCTGGCTGTCTCGGCCGCGGGGATGGCGCTGATCGGGCTGCTGCCCTCCCCTGAGGGCCTCATCGCCGGCACGGTCGTATTCGCAGTCGGCGTAGCGTTCATCATGCCGGCGTTGCTCGCGCTGGCGGTGTCGCGCGTGCCGCCGACCGAGCGCGGCACCGTCTCGGGCACTGTCACCCTGTTCCTCGATGTCTCGTTCGGCGTCGCGCCGGTCGTGCTCGGGTTGATCGCCAATCGGGCAGGCTACGAGCCGACGTTCGTCTTCTCGGCCGCGCTGGCGGCGCTCGGCGCGCTGCTGCTGATCGCTCGGGCGCGTCAAGCGAGCGCCGCCGAGCGA
>DATMJX010000231.1:0-2167 GCA_035553715.1 Methylibium sp. | reverse complement strand
GTCGACGTCGTGGCGCGGCGCCCGGGCGGTTCTCGACGATGGCCGACCGCACGAAGCCCTTGCCCAGCCGCTCGGCCAGGCGCCGCGCCACGACGTCGACCGAGCCGCCGGCCGGGTAGCCGCACAGCACGCGGGTGGTGTCGATGCGCGGCTGCGCGCGGAGCCTCGGGGCGGTCAGCCCGATGGCGGCTGCGCCGGCGGCGCGAATAAGATGACGGCGGGTGATGCTGCAGGTCATGGCGGGCTACCAACGGGTTTCAACATGGACGCAAGGCTAGCCATCGGGGTGATCTTGGAAAAGCTCCTTTTCGGCATAGCATGATCACGATTCGAAAACAGGCCGCCTTGCGATGATCACCACCGAACGCCTCAAGCGCCGCCTGCGGCTGCGCGACCTGGACACCTTGATGGCCGTCGTGCAGGCGGGCGGCATGCGCAAGGCCGCCGACGCGCTGCACATGTCGCAGGGGGCCGTATCGAAGGCCATCGCCGAGCTCGAGTCGGTGCTGGGCGTGCGCCTGCTCGAACGCACCGCCAAGGGGGTGGAGCCCACGCTCTACGGCCGGGCGCTGCTGCGGCGCGGCCGCGTCATCTTCGACGAGTTGCGCCAGGGCGTGAGCGAGATCAACCACCTGGCCGAGCCGGGTGTCGGCGAGTTGGCGCTGGGCGTCGGCGAGAGCCTGGCGGCCAGCGTCGTGCCGGCGGTGATCGACCGCGTGCACCGCCTGCATCCGCGCATCACGTTCAAGGTCGAGTCGGGCGACCCGCCGGTGCTGCTCGACCACTTCCTGCGCCAGCGCCACTGCGAACTGGTGATGCTGCGGCCGTGGCAGGCGATCACCGATCCCGACATCGACAGCGAGCCGCTGTTCAACGAGCGCATCGCCGTGGTCGCCGGCCAGCAGAGTGAGTGGGCCCGGCGCCGCAAGCTCACATTGGCGCAGCTGATGGACGAGCCGTGGATCCTGTCGCACGTCGAAGCGCGCGAGGGGTCACCGCTGCAGCGCGCCCTGGCGGCCAACGGGCTGCCACTGCCGCCGCGGCTGATGCTGTCCGGCTCGCTGAACCTGCGCTACAGCCTGCTGGCCACGCAGCGCTACTTGACGTTGATGCCGATGACGATCTTGCGGCTGTGCCCCGGCCGCGGCGCCGTCAAGGCCTTGCCGTTGCAGTTGCCCTCGTGGGAGCTGCCCACGGTGATGGCCACGCTGCGCGGGCGGGAGCTGAGCCCGGTGGGACAACTCTTCCGGGAGCAGGCGCGCGAGGTGGCGGCCTTATTGGCGTGAACGGTGCTGAACTGACTGCTTCTGGGCAGTTTAGCCGCCGACTGCTGTTGGCCGGGAGCAGGCATACCCGCGACATGCCCCCTCGGGTTCAGCAAAGCATCGAATGCCCGCGCCCAAACTAGAATGAGCACTCTGTCGAAAGAACCGTCATGGCCGGGGCCATGAAAGGCTTTCATTCTTGCTACCCACGGGGGTGAAGATGAACCGGCCTTTCATTTCGCTGTGTCCCGAGATCACCCGCTCCGACGCGCTGACCTTGATGGACTGGCTGGAAGACGAGTGCGTCACCCGCCACCTGAGCGATTCGCGCCATGTGTCCCGGTTCATCGAGCAAGTCATCGATCGGGTCCAGCTGCCGATCCTGACCCATCTGTTCAACCAGGGCGGCCGGTTCTTCATGGCGTGCGACCGGCATGACGTGCCGGTGGGTTTCGTCCGCCTCGTCAAGACGGGGCCGGACTGCGAGATGGTCCTGGTCATCGGCAACCGCGACAACTGGGGTCGCAAGCTCGGCGCCAGCGCCATCCGCGAAGGCATGAAGCTCGCCTTCTTCGACATGCGGGCCGAGAGACTCATTGCCAAGATCCACCCGGACAACGCACGCTCCCTGAGGGCTTTCCAGCGTTGCGGCTTCCTGCTTGAGAGCCAAACGCCGGCCCTGCAGTTCTTGGCCATGACCTCGGAGCGCTATCGCCGGCTCTTGCGCGAAAGCCCTGCAGACCACGCCGCCGACATCCACATCACCGAACTCGACAAGACCCGGCTCGGGAACCTGCTCGCGTTCGAGCAGGCTTCGGCCGTTTTCGAGCTGGAGCATGAGATCGAGCGAGCCATCGTCGTCGATCCGCGGCAGGTGCCGCGGGATGTCGTCACGATGAACT
>DATMJX010000230.1:0-5780 GCA_035553715.1 Methylibium sp. | reverse complement strand
CGCTCGCGCAGCGCCGCCGACAGCTCGACGATCACGTAGCGCTCGACGCGCTCGCCCAGCGCCTCGAGCAGCTGGGCCGCCAGCGCGCCCGAGCCGCCGCCGAACTCCCAGAGCTCGCGCGTGCCGGTGGCCTCGAGCGCCTGGCCGAGCTGGCGCGCCAGCGCGTGGCCGAACAGCGGGCTGAGCTCGGGCGCGGTGACGAAGTCGCTGCCCGAGCCGGGCAGGGCGCCGAACTGGCGGTCGCCACGCGCGTAATAGCCGAGGCCGGGCTCGTACAGCGCCAGCGCCATGTAGCGCTCGAAGCCGATCCAGCCGTCGGCGGCGTCGATCGCCTGCGCGATGCGCCGGGCCAAGGGGGTCATGTCTACACTCACCGCCCGATCTTCCCATCGAATCCATGACTGCCCTTGCGCCCGTCACCCTCGTCACCGGCGGCGCCCGCCGCGTCGGCCGCGAGATCGCGCTGACCCTGGCGGCGCGCGGCCACGACCTTGCGCTGCACGCCCACCGCCTCGACGAGGCCGCCGAGGACACCTGTGCCGCGGTGCGTGCGCTCGGCCGGCGCTGCGAGCTCTTCGGCGCCGACTTCGCCGACGAGGCCGCGACCGCGGCGCTGGTGCCGGCCGCGCTGGCGGCCTTCGGCCGGCTCGACGGCGTGGTGCACAACGCCTCGCTGTTCGTGCACGACGACGTCGCGAGCTTCGACTACGCCAAGCTCAGCGCCCATGCCTGCGTCAACACCGGCTCGGCGGTGCTGCTGGCGCGCGCGCTGCACGCCCACCTCGGCGCGCGCGCGGCGCGCGGCGCGCTGGTGCTGCTGCTCGACCAGCGGCTGTGGAATCCGAACCCGGACTACCTGTCCTATGCGCTGTCCAAGGCCGGGCTGGAGCTGCTGGTGCGCACGCTGGCCAAGTCCATGGCGCCGGCGCTGCGGGTGGTTGGCGTCGCGCCGGGGCTGGCGCTGGGCAGCCCGCTGATCGACGAGGCGCTGCTGCAGCAGCTGGCGGCGCGCTCGCTGACCGGGCGCACGGTGCAGCCGGCCGAGATCGCCGAGACCGTGGCCTTCGCGCTGGGCAACGCCGCCTTCACCGGCAGCACGCTGATGGTCGACGCCGGCTACCACCTGCAGCCGATGGCGCGCGACTTCCCCTTCCTCTGACGGCCGGGGCAGCCCGCGCGACAATCCGGGGCCATGTCCGCCGTCCTGCCCGATCCGACCACCGCCGCCGCGGCCGCCAAGCCCTCGGTCACCGTCGCCAAGCTGTCCAAGCGCCTGCACCGCCTGGTGGGCCAGGCGATCGGCGACTTCAACATGATCGAGCCGGGCGACAAGGTGATGGTCTGCGTCTCCGGCGGCAAGGATAGCTACTCGCTGCTCGACATCCTGCTCGAGCTGCAGCGGCGCGCGCCGGTGGCCTTCGAGCTGGTGGCCGTCAACCTCGACCAGAAGCAGCCGGGCTTCCCGGCCCATGTGCTGCCCGGGTACCTGGCCGCGCGCGGCGTGCCCTTCCACATCGAGAACCAGGACACCTACTCGATCGTCAAGCGCGTCGTGCCCGAGGGCAAGACGATGTGCAGCCTGTGCTCGCGGCTGCGCCGCGGCATCCTCTACCGCGTGGCCTCCGAGCTGGGCGCGACCAAGATCGCGCTCGGCCACCACCGCGACGACATGCTGCAGACCTTCTTCCTGAACATGTTCTTCGGCGCCAAGCTCAAAGGCATGCCGCCGAAGCTGGTCAGCGACGACGGCAAGCACGTCGTGATCCGCCCGCTCGCCTACGTGCCCGAGCACGACCTCGCCGCCTGGGCGAAGCACCGCGACTTCCCGATCATTCCCTGCACGCTGTGCGGCAGCCAGGAGAACCTGCAGCGCAAGCAGATTGCCGCGATGCTGCGCGACTGGCAGCAGCGCTACCCGGGCCGGGTCGAGAACATGGCCACCGCGCTCGGCCGCGTCGTGCCCTCGCACCTGCAGGACCGGAACCTCTACCCCTTCGCATCGCTCCAAGCCAGCGGCGTGGCCGACCCCGAGGGCGACCGCGCCTTCGACGAGGACGACGAGGCCTGCGCGCCGCCGCCGGCCGGGGGCGCGAGCGCGATCCGCTGGATCACCCCCGACTGAGCCGCGCGGCGGCGGCGAGGAGCGACACGATGCACCGACGCACTGCCCTGAGCGCCATCGCCGCGGCCGCGGCCTTCCCGCTGCTGAGCGCCTGCGCGGGGCTGGACACGGTCGATGTCGAGGTCGTCAGCCAGGGCAGCTGGCCAGCCGAGCGCAAGCCCGGCAGCTACGCGATCGAGCGCCTGCCCTCGCAGCAGGCCAATGCCGCCGAGCAGGAGCGTGTCGAGGCCGCGGCACTCGGCGTGCTGCAGGCCGCGGGCTTCACACCGGCGCCGCGTGACGAGGCCGAGGTGCTGATCCAGCTCGGCGCGCGCGTCTTCGTGACGCCGCGCGGCGGCTACCCCTACCCGTCGATGTACTGGCGCAGCGACTGGTGGTATCACGGCGGTCGCTGGCCCTACTTCTGGGGCCCGCCCTATGGCTACGGCCTGGGCTATGTCGAGGACTTTCCCGACTACCAGCGCGAGGTCGCGGTGCTGATCCGCGACCGCCGCAGCCAGCAGATCGTCTACGAGACGCGCGGCAGCTACACCAGCCGCTGGCGCTCGGACGCGCTGCTGCCGGCGCTGTTCGAGGCGGTCATGAAGGACTTCCCGCACACCGCGCGGGGTTCGCGCATCGTCACGGTGGCGCTGCCCAAGACGCGGCCCTGAGCCCGGCCGCATGCCGCGCTCAGGGCGCGGCCGAGGCCAGCAGGCGCAGGTCCGATTGCCAGCCGCGCAGGCGCCGCTGCGCGGCCTCGCGCTGCGGCGTCGTCGTGGTGTTGTGCAGGCGTGCGGCGGCCTCGCAGTTGTAGCGCTCGAGCGTCTGCGCGTAGCGCTCGTAGCCGGCATCGGGCGCCTGCAGCACGCGCTGCCAGACGCCGCGCAGCGCCGTCTCGGCCTGCGGCGGCGTGGCCGCGGCGAGCCCGCGCAGCACCTGCTGCAGATCGCGCTGGCGGCGCTGGCGTTCCGCCAGCCAGCGCTCGGCGTCGAAGGGCGAGGCGGCCACGGTCGTGGCCAGCAGCGTGCGCTGGGCCGGCGTGAGCGTTCCGTAGAGGCGCTCGGCGTTGACGATCGCGCGGTCGAGCGCGGCGTCGCGGCGCTCGACCGGATCGGGCTGCAGATACGCCTTGCGCGCCTCGGCCGCGACCTCGGCGTGCTTGCGTGCCAGCAGCTCGAGCTGCTCGGGACGCAGCGTCAGCGCGACCGCTGCCGCGGCCGGCAGCGCGCGCTGCACGGCCGTGTCGGCGCGCTCGCGCAGCGCGGCGAACCAGGCGCAGGCCCGCTCGGGCGTGGTGTCGGCGGCGGCGTCGACGGCGGCGCGCTCGAGCAGCGCCGCGTAGTCGGGCAGCTGGCTCGCGCGGTGCCAGGCGAACCACTGCGCGATGCCGTCGCGCGTCAGGCGCGTCTGCTCGCCGTCGAAGTCCACATGCCCGTCGAGCCACCAGTAGGTCAGGTGATCGGCCTGCGAGTAGGCCAGACGCAGCGTGCTGCAGCCGGCCAGCAGCCAGGCCGCGCACAGCAGCGCCGCGATAATCCGCAACGACCTCACACTGGGACACCGCTGCATGCTGGACGTCGTGATCATGGCCGCGGGCAAGGGCACCCGCATGAAATCGGCCCGGCCCAAGGTGCTGCACCAACTGGCGGGCCGCGCACTATTGCAGCATGTGCTGGCGACCGCCGCCGGGCTCGGCGCGCAAAGGCTGATCACGGTCACGGGGCATGGCGCCGCCGAGGTCGAGGCGGCGATGCGCACCGCCTTCCCGGCCGCGCCGCTGGCCTTCGTGCGCCAGGAGCCGCAGCTCGGGACCGGCCACGCGGTGCAGCAGGCCGCGCCGCTGCTCGGTGAGGCCGGCACGACGCTGATCCTCAACGGCGACGTGCCGCTGATCGAGGCCGCGACCGCGCGCGCGCTCGTCGAGGCCTGCGGCGGCACGCGGCTGGCGCTGCTGAGCATCGAGCTGGCCGACGCCAGCGGCTACGGCCGCATCCTGCGCGACGCGGCCGATGCCACGCGCGTGCTCGGCATCGTCGAGCACAAGGACGCCAGCCCCGCGCAGCGCGCGATCCGCGAGGTCTACACCGGCCTGATGGCGGTGCCGACCGCGCTGCTCAAGCGCTGGCTGGCCCGCCTGGGCAACGACAACGCCCAGCGCGAGTACTACCTGACCGACATCGTCGCGATGGCGGTGGCCGACGGCGTGCCGGTGGTCGCGGCCCAGCCGGCCAGCGAGACCGAGGTGCTGGGCGTCAACAGCCCGGCGCAGCTCGCCGAGCTGGAGCGGCGCCACCAGCGCGCCCAGGCCGAACGCCTGATGGAGGCCGGCGTGCGCCTGGCCGACCCGGCGCGCTTTGATGTGCGCGGCACGCTGGACTGCGGCAGCGATGTCGAGATCGATGTCAACTGCGTGTTCGAGGGCGCCGTGCAGCTCGGCGACGGCGTACGCATCGGCGCGAACTGCGTGATCCGCAACGCCCGCATCGACGCCGGCGCGCAGATCCACCCCTTCACCCACATCGACGGCGAGGCGCTGGGCGTCGCCATCGGCGCGGGCGCGCTGGTCGGGCCGTTCGCGCGGCTGCGCCCCGGCGCCACGCTCGGCCCCGAGGTGCACATCGGCAACTTCGTCGAGGTCAAGAACAGCACGCTGGCGCGCGGTGCCAAGGCCAACCACCTCGCCTACCTGGGCGACGCGACGGTCGGCGAGCGCGTCAACTACGGCGCCGGCAGCATCACCGCCAACTACGACGGCGCCAACAAGCACCGCACCGTGATCGAGGCCGACGTGCACGTGGGCAGCAACTGCGTGCTCATCGCGCCGATCACGCTCGGCGCGGGCGCGACCATCGGCGGCGGCAGCACGATCGCCAAGGACGCGCCGCCCGGCCAGCTGACGGTGGCGCGCGCCAAGCAGGTCTCGCTGGCAGGCTGGACGCGGCCGACCAAGAAGCGCTGAGGCCGCGGCCGCGAACTCTGCACGCTCGACGCGGCGGGCCGCGGGCTAGCATGGCTGCCCGTGAGCCGCACCAAGATCGCCACCTACTACGGCCGACTGAAGGTTGCCAGCGACGCGCCGCCCGAGGTGATCCGCGCGGCCTACAAGGCGCTGGTGCAGAAGTACCACCCGGACCGCCACCAGGGCAGCATCCGCCACGAGATCGTGCTCGCGGCGCTGAACAAGGCCCAGGAGGTGCTGCTCGATCCCGAGCGCCGTGCCGCGCACGACGCCTGGATCCGCCAGGAGGAGATCCGCCTCGGCCTGCGCGAGCCCGGCGCCGCGGCGGCCCCCGGTCTTGCGACGCGCTTGCGCCTCGTCTGGTGGGCCTGGCGCGCCGACGGGCTGCCCCTTGGAGAGGCCAGCCGCCTGCACCTCGGCGCGGGCGAGCGCGCCGGCTTCACGCTGGCCGGCGGCCTGCTGGCCTTCGGCCTGCTCGGCGGTGCGCTGCTGGTGCTGCGCCCCTCCGACGAGCTCGACGTGCTCTGGCACGTGGTGACGCCGGTGCTGGCGGCCTCGGCGCCGGCCGGCTCACACTGAGGCCGGTGTCGGCAGCGGCAGCTCGCTGCCGAAACGCGCGCGGCGCACGCTGAAGAAGGCGCGCACGTTGCGCACGTTCGCGTCGGCGCGCAGCAGCCGCGCGGCGAAGGCCTCGTAGGCCGGCATGTCCGGCACCGC
>DATMJX010000229.1:0-3910 GCA_035553715.1 Methylibium sp. | reverse complement strand
CACATGGTGGACGTGTCGGCCAAGGCGGCCACGCACCGCCGCGCGACGGCCGAGGGCTACATCCGGATGCAACCGGCCACCCTGGCCCTGATCGCCGCCGGCACCGCCAAGAAGGGCGATGTGATCGGCATCGCGCGCATCGCGGCCATCCAGGCCGCCAAGCGCACGGCCGAGCTGATCCCGCTGTGCCATCCGCTGCCGCTGACGCGGGTGGCCGCGCACTTCGAGCTCGACACCGCGCAGGCGCGCGTGCGCTGCGAGGTGGTCGCCGAGACCGTCGGCCCCACCGGCGTCGAGATGGAGGCGCTGACCGCCGTTCAAGTCGGCCTCCTCACGGTCTACGACATGTGCAAGGCCGTCGATCGGGGCATGACGATCGACGGTGTCCGCCTGCTCGAGAAGCACGGCGGCAAGAGCGGCGACTGGGTGGCGGCGTAGCCGCGCGTCACGGCAGCAGGTCGCGCCACACCAGCGGCAGCGGGCGTTCGTCGCATTGCCAGGGTGGCGCAGCCGCACCGCAGTCCTTGAACCACGCCTGCGCGTCCGGGCGGCGGAACTCCCGCAGCCGCTGCGCGGCGTAGAGCGCCTCGGCGTGACGGCCCTGCGCCTGCAGCGCCTCGGCATAGGCCATCAGCAGGCGCACGTCGATCAACTGGCGCAGCGGGCGGCGAAAGGTGCTGGCCTCGATGTCGCGCGGTGATGTCGTGACCGCCGCGTAATCGGCGTGGTGGCCGAACAGCACGCTGCGCTGACCAGCCTCGATGCGCTGGGCCAGCGGCGGCGCGCCGGGCGAGGGCCTGAAGATCTGCTCGACGGTGCGGTGCTCGAGCAGCGCCCAGAGCGGGCCGAGCAGCATCGCCACGGCAGCCGCCCGGACCCAGGCGGGTGTGCGGCCCTCCCCGCGGGGCGCCGCACCCGGCGCCGCGGCCAGCACGACCCCCAGCGCCCAGGCCGCGGGCAGCAGGAAGTAGGCATACCACAGCGGGTACTCGAGCAGGCTGTGCAAGCCCAGCACGGCCAGCATGACGAGCAGCGCACGCGCCGGCGGGGCCTCCCCGCCCGGAGCAGCCCAGGCCCCACGTGCGCGCCACAACGCCCACCCCAGAAGGCCCATCACGGCCGCCGCCGCGGGCAACCCCATCTCGACGGCAAGTTGCAGCGGCAGGTTGTGGGTATGGTCGAAAAAGGCCACCGGCCGGTCCGGGAAGGCCGTGAAAGTCCATGCCGCGTTGAAGTGCCCCCAGCCGACCCCCGTCCAGGGGTGATCCCCCAGCAGCGCCAGCGCGTTGCGCCAGATCGAGAACCGCGAGCTGCTGATGTCGCTCGAGCCGCTCAGGCGGTCGCTGCCGTAGAAGTGCGAGTCCTCGAGCGAGGCCACCGCCGCCAGCGCCCCCCAGGCCAGCGTATAGACCAGCGGTGTCGCCACCAGCGTCCAGCGCGCGGGGCGCGGCAAGCGGCGGTCCAGGGCGGCCCAGGCGACGAGCACGACCAGTGCGAGAGCTCCGGTGCGCGAAGCGGTCATCGCGAGCACCACCACCATCGCGGTGATGCTGACACAGGCCAGCGCCGCCCGCAGCGCCCTGGCTTGCCAGAGCCACGCCGTCGCGACCATCGACAGCAGCAGCGCCGTCGCCAGGTGATTGGGCTGGCGCAGGTTGCCAACGGCCCGCCCTGCTGTCCCGCTCACGGCGACCAACTGCCCGTCCGCGAGGTCGGGCACGGCATATTGAATGAACCCAATGACGGCACTGACGAGCCCGGCCAGCCACAGGCCGATCGCGACCGACCGGACATCGGCCTCGGCCCCGGCCCCGGTAGCCACCGCCAAGACCGCGGCGGCGGCCAGCATCACGAGGAGTACACCTCCTTGCAAGGCAAACCCCGATGCCGCCGCCCAGACCGCGCACAGCGCCAGCGCGGCCAGCGCCAGCGCGGCCTTCAGCGGTCGAGGTCGCCGCTGCTGGAACAACAGCCACAGGCCCCAGGCGGCGACCGCGGCAAGCTGGTTGTACAGAACCGCGTCAGGGACCGGCGCTACGGCCAGGAGCCACGGCAAGGCCAGTGGCACCGCGGGCCACGGGAAAGATCGAACCGCTGGGGGTGTGGATTGCGCTTGCATCGACGAAGACAGCCGCAACAACCACCCGCGCAGCGGCCGGATCTGTCGGAAACGGCGCAAAGAACGCTACTGCAGCGGTCGCGCCGACGCGGTGGTGCGTAAGAATACGCGGCGCGCTCACGCCGTCGAGGACCCCTTCCATGCTAGGCAAACTGTTCAGCAAGTTCAGCGGATCGTCGCAAATTGACACGCTGGTCGAGTCGCTCGTCAACGAATTGATGCGGCGCTACCCCCCCTCGATGGCCAGCGGCGAAGGGCGGCGGCTGTCCCAGCAGGCCGTGACCAACATCCTCGAGAGCGTCATCAACAAGGCGGTCACGAAGAGCAAGGAGTGGGACCTGGGCATCATCGGCAAGGCCAAGCTGGGCAACTCCTTCAAATGGGCACTGAAGGAGAAGGGCTACCCCGACAAGTTCATCGACGTGGTGACTGAGGCACTGATCGTCTATGCCACGCGCAAGGACAAGGTCTGAGCCTGGCAAATGCTGAAGACCGTCCTGACCGAGCTGCGACGTAGCCTGTCACGCAAAGCTGCGGCGGGCGGCCCCGCTACCGACCCTCTGGAGGCTTGGCGAACCGCTTTTGTCAGCGCTGGCGCAGAGGACCGACAGGCGTTGCTAAAGCAGCTGGACGCCGCGATCGCGACTGAACCGCAGCGCAAGCAGGGCTGGACTCTGCGCGGCGATTGGCAGTTGCGCCTGGGTCGCCTGCAAGAGGCCGAGCAGGACTACCGGCGCGCGCTGCAGATCGACCCTATGTCGCCCTCGGCGCACGAGGGTTTGGGACTGGTGCTGCTGCAGACGCGGCGACTGGACGAGGCCTATCTGCACTTCGAGCTGGCACACAAGGTTCAGCCGATGAATGCCGACGTGCTGACCCATTGGGGACTGGTCGCGCTGGAGATGGGCAACCTGTCCGATGCCCACGCCAAGTTCGAGCGGGCCGTCGAACGCGACGTCCGCAATCCGCACGCATGGCACAACCTGGGCCTGGTAGAGACCAAGCGCGGCCGCACCCAGCAAGGCATCGAGTGTCTGCAGCGAGCCATCGATCTGAAGCCCGACCATGGCCTGGCGTATAGCAACATCGCGCTTGCGTACCGCGATGCCGAACGCCTCGAGGACGCGGTGGCCGCCGCGCGTCGCGCGGTAGAACTCAAGGCCGACAACGCTCGGGTCTGGGTTGTCTTGGGCGACGTGCTCGTCGATGCAGGGCAGTTCGACGAGGCCGATCGCGCCCTGCAGCAGGCTGTCCAGCTAGGACCGCAGATCGCAGCTCCGCAGATCGCACTGGGCAAGCTCTACACCGCAGACGGTCGATTCGCCGATAGCGAACGCGCCTACCGCCAGGCGCTGTCCCTCGCGCCTGGCGACCCGGAAGCAGAGGGCGGCCTGGGCCAGCTTGAGCTCCTGCAGGGTCGCTTTGCGGAGGGCTGGGACCATTACGAGGCGCGCAAGCGCGCCGCAAGTGCGCCAGTGCGGTCATTCCCGTTTGCCGAGTGGGCCGGCGAGGATCTCAGCGGCCGCACCCTCCTGGTCCATGCGGAGCAAGGCCTCGGCGACATCCTGCTGTTCGCTTCCTGCCTCCCGGCCGTGATCGCACGCGCCGGCCACGTGGTTGTGGAGACGCACCCGCGGTTGGCTCGCCTCTTGGGTCGCTCTTTCCCATCGGCGACGATCGTTGGGCGCGATGTCGGGCAGCCCGGCCTCGACTGGCTGCACGGACTGCCCACGATCGAGCGACACATCGCCATCGGAAGCCTGCCGCGACTGTTGCGACGCGCTCTAGCCG